>CAJUDV010000023.1 GCA_910585385.1 uncultured Oscillibacter sp.
CCAGGATGTTCACCACGCCCTCCCGGAAGATGCCGGAGGGCAGCAGGTGCAGGGCGAACTTGCCCCTCTCGTTCATTACCGTGTGTCCGGCGTTGCCGCCGCCCTGGTAGCGGACCACCACGTCGTAGTCCTGGGTCAGCAGGTCCACCATGCGGCCCTTGCCCTCGTCGCCCCAGTTAATGCCTACAATGGCGCAATTTGACATTTTCAAAAACCTCCCGGTTTTTAGATTACCGATGGAAAGGTTGATCTATCGCGGGAAAGACGCGCTCAACCTTCCCTATTATAACGGGATCAAAACCATAAGTAAAGCGCAAAATGATAATATTCGATATTATATCCGCTAATATGTCCCGCCGCGGGGAGTCAGCCCTTGGGGACCTGGCGCATGGAGAGACTGATCCGCTTTTTCCCCTCGTCCACCTCCAGCACCGTCACCTTCACCACGTCTCCCACGGACACCACCTCGGAGGGGTGCCTGACGAATTTGTCCGCCACCTGGGAGATGTGAACCAGGCCGTCCTGGTGGACGCCGATGTCCACAAAGGCGCCGAAGTCGATGACGTTGCGAACGGTGCCCGTCAGCACCATGCCGGGCTTTAGGTCCTTCATCTCCAGCACGTCGGTGCGCAGGATGGGCTGGGGCAGGTCGTCCCGGATGTCCCGGCCCGGCTTCATCAGCTCCCCCATCACGTCCCGCAGGGTGGGCAGGCCCACGCCGCACTCCGCGGCGGCTCTTTCCTCGCCGTAGGACTTCACCTGGGTGCTCAGGTCCCGGAGGCCCTCGCCGCCCACGTCCGCCAGGGAGTGGCCCGTCAGGGCCAGGAGCTTTTCCGCGGCGTCATAGCTCTCCGGGTGGACGGCGGTGTTGTCCAGCACGGATTTGCTCTCCGGCACCCGCAGGAAGCCGGCGCACTGCTGGAAGGCCTTGGGCCCCAGCTTGGGGACCTTTAAAATCTGCTTCCGGGCGGTGAAGGGGCCGTTTTCCTCCCGGTAGGCCACAACGTTTTTGGCGGTGGTGGCGTTGAGGCCCGCCACCCGCTGGAGAAGGGAGGGAGAGGCGGTGTTTACGTCCACGCCCACGGCGTTGACGCAGTCCTCCACCACGCCGTCCAGGGCCTCTCCCAGCCGTTTGGGGGGCATATCGTGCTGGTACTGCCCCACGCCGATGGCCTTTGGGTCGATCTTCACCAGCTCCGCCAGGGGATCCTGGAGCCGCCGGGCGATGGACACGGCGGAGCGGAGATTCACATCGAACTGGGGAAATTCCTCCGCGGCCAGCTTGGAGGCGGAATACACGGAGGCCCCGGCCTCGGAGACGATCATGTAGGAGACGCCGGCCCCGATTCCGTTGACCTGCCGGATCAGCTCCACCGCCATCTGCTCCGTCTCCCGGCTGGCGGTGCCGTTGCCAATGGCGATGTGCTCCACGCCGTGCCGTTTGATGAGCTTTGCCAGGGCGGCGATGGCCTCGTTTTTCTGCCGCTCTCCGTAAGTGGGGTAGACCACGGCGGTGTCCAGCACCTTGCCGGTGCCGTCCACCACCGCCACCTTGCAGCCCATGCGGTACCCGGGGTCCAGGCCCATGGTGACCTTCCCCTTTACCGGCGGCTGCATCAAAAGGGGCCGCAGGTTCAGGGCGAACTGGCCGATGGCCCCCTCGCAGGCCTCCTCGGTGAGGGCGGAGCGGGCCTCCCGCTCCAGGGAGGGGAAGATGAGGCGGTCATAGGCGTCTTCGGCGGCGGCCTTCACAAACGCCATGGCGGGGCTGCCGGGCTTTACCACGTGGCGGCGGACGGTTTGCAGGGCCAGCTCCCGGTCCAATTCCAGGCTGACCTTTAAGACCTCTTCCTTCTCCCCCCGGTTGACGGCCAGAATTTGGTGGCCCTGGAGCTTGGAGAGGGCCTGGGAGAAGTCGTAGTACAGGCGGTAGACGCTGTCCTCCTCCGTCTGGGCGGCGCTGCGGAGGGAGCCGTTCTTCTCCAGCAGCAGCCGCAGGCGCTTGCGGAGCTCCGCGTCGTCGGAGATCTGCTCGGCCACAATGTCGGAGGCCCCGGCCAGGGCCTCCTCCGCCGTCTCCACTCTCTTCTCAGGGTCGACGTATTTTCCGGCCTCCTCCAGGGGGGCCGGGCAGTCCGGACCCTGGGCGAAGAGGAGCTCCGCCAGGGGTTCCAGGCCTTTTTCACGGGCCATGGTGGCCCGGGTGCGGCGCTTTTGCTTGTAGGGGCGGTACAGGTCCTCCACCTCCGCCAGGGTTTTGGCGGCGTCGATGGCGGAGGCCAGCTCTTCCGTCAGCTTGCCCTGCTCGGAAATCGCGCTCTTCACCGCCTCCCGCCGCTCCCGGAGGCCCCGGAGATACTGGAGCCGCTCCTCCAGCGTCCGGAGGGAGGTGTCGTCCATGGCGCCGTGGAGCTCCTTGCGGTACCGGGCGATGAAGGGGATGGTGTTGCCCTCGTCCAAGAGGCGCGCCACGTTCTCCACGTGCTCCGGGCGCTTGTCTAGTTCCTGGGCGATCTGTAAAATAATTGGGTCCATACGGTGTCCTTTCAACGGGATTTGTTCCGCATTCGCGGGAATCCTATTTGTGGTAGAGTTTTTTCGTCTCGTATTTGGGTTCAAAGCTCACGTTGATCCCCAGCTGCCGCAGGAGCTTTTCGTCCTCGTCGCTGAGGATCACGGAGAAGTGGGCGTCGCAGCCCCGGAGCTTGGGCATCTGCCGCTGGGCCAGGTCCGCCAGGGGGTTGGTGAGGGCGGAGATGGTCAGGGCGAGCAGCACCTCGTCGGTGTGGAGGCGGGGGTTCTTGTGGCCCAGGTACCCGGTTTTCAGCCGGCACACCGGCTCTAAGACCTGGGCGGAGATCAGCTCAAAGTGGTGGTCGATGCTCCCCAGGGCTTTCAGGGCGTTGAGCAGCAGGGCGGAGGCCGCCCCCAGCGTCTCGGAGGTCTTGCCCGTCACCACCCGGCCGTCCGGCAGGACCATGGCCCCCGCCGGGGCTCCGGTGGCCTCGGCTTTCAGGAGGGCGGCGGACACGGCGGGACAGATCTCCGGCGTGACGCCGGCCTGGTTCATCACCAGCTCCAGCTTCCGCACCGGCTCGTCCCCGGCCTTGCCCTGAATCTTCTCCACGCAGGCGGTGTAGTACCGGCGAAGAATCTCCTGCCGGGAGGCCTCCCGGCACGCCTCGTCGTCCACAATGCAGTTTCCCGCCATATTCACCCCCATATCCGTAGGGGAATTGTAGGGGGAGGCCCCTTGAATTTTCTCAAAGATGGCGCTGAGCACCGGGAAGATCTCCACGTCCCGGTTGTAGTTCACGGCGGTCTCGCCGTAGGCCTCCAGGTGGAAGGGGTCGATCATATTCACGTCGTTCAGGTCCGCCGTGGCGGCCTCGTAGGCCAGGTTTACCGGGTGCTTCAGGGGCAGGTTCCAGATGGGGAAGGTCTCGTACTTGGCGTATCCGGCGGTGATGCCCCGTTTGTGGTCGTGGTAGAGCTGGCTGAGGCAGGTGGCCATCTTGCCGCTGCCGGGGCCCGGGGCCGTCACCACCACCAGGGGGTGGCTGGTCTCGATGTAGTCGTTTTTTCCCAGGCCGTCGTCGCTGACGATGTGGGGCACGTCGGAGGGGTAGCCGGCGATGGGGTAGTGGCGGTAGCACCGGATGCCCAGGGCCGTGAGGCGTTTGAGGAAGGCGTCGGCGGCGGCCTGGCCGTTGTAGCGGTTCAGCACCACGCTGCCCACATACAGGTCCATGCCCCGGAAAATGTCGATCAGGCGCAGCACGTCGTCGTCGTAGGCGATGCCCAGATCCCCCCGGATCTTGTTCTTCTCGATGTCCGCCGCGTTGATGGCGATGACGATTTCCACGTCGTCCCGCAGCTGCTGGAGCATCCGGATCTTGCTGTCCGGCTCGAAGCCGGGCAGGACCCGGGAGGCGTGATAGTCGTCGAAGAGCTTGCCGCCGAACTCCAGATACAGCTTTCCGCCAAACTGGGCGATCCGCTTCTTGATCTGCTCCGACTGGGTGGTGAGATACAATTCGTTGTCAAAGCCGATAGCCGCCATGACAGAGTTTCCCCCTTCACAAAAATTTTTCCCGGACAAGTATACCACACCCCGGCGGATTTGGAAAGAAAAACGGGGGACAAAAAAATCGGGAGGCCGTTTACGCGGCCTCCCGTGGGTCTATGGGATTTCCTCCGCCTCCGGGGCGGTCTCAGAATAGGGCTCGATCTCCGGCGCCTCCTCCGGCGGAGGGACGGTCTCCGGGGGCACCCGGAGGAAGGAGAATCCCCCGCTGGCGCGGCGGCCCCAGACTAAGATGGTGTAGTCCCCGGTTTTGGTGATCTCGATCTTCTGGTCCCCGTTCAGGGGGCTGCCCTCGCAGAGGGTGTTCCCGTCATCGTCGCAGATCTCCACCTCCAGCCAGCCGTTGTACGTGTAGATATGGCCTTGGAGCGTGTCCCCCGCCTCCAGGCGCATGGTGTGGGAGTCCGCGCCGTCAAACCAGCCGTAGCTCATCTCGTAGACGTCGTCCCCGGTCCAGCGGGAGGCGTTCTGCATGGACTGGAGGGAGCCCCCGTTTACCACCCACCAGGCGGCGCAGTACATGCACAGCGCCGCCCCGGTGAGGATGAAGCAGAGAAACATCCCCAGCCAGTCGTACTTCACCCGCCCACCGCTCCGGGCGGAGAACAGGGTCTCGATCCCTAAGAGAATCAGAATACAGGGGGAGGCTTTCAGCAGCCACTCTGGGTGGAACCGGGGCCAGAACATGGCCGCCAGCATCCCCGCCCCGGCGGTCACCAGGACGATACCCAGGGTAAACGTGCCCACCCGGCGCTGCCGGGGGGTTGTCACCTGGACGGCCTGCTCAGTCGTCTCCATGGGCGTCCTCCTCTTTCGGCTCCGGCTCTCCGCTGGGGATGTCCGGCGCGTGGGGGGCCTCCTGGAAGAACTCCGGCCGGTAGACGGGGCCCTCCGCCTGGGGACCGGGGGTGAAAGCGGGGATCTCCTCCGGGGCCCTCTTCTTCGGCCCCCGGATGAACCACAGGCCCAGGGCGATGATCAGCAGCGTCCCCAGGATGCGGGGGGCGTCCCACACCAGCAGGTCGTACAGCCAGTCCATCCAGGGGAACAGCTCCTTGATCCACCACATCAGCTGCCCCATCACGGTGCGGTAGAGGGCGTAGAGGCCCAGCAGCACCAGCGTCCAGCCGATGAGGCTGTGGCGTTTGGAAAAGAGCTCCGAGAGCCGCCGGCTGTCCAGGTCCGACATGCCGAAGAGATAGGCGTCCTCATCCTCCGTGCCGTCCATCCGCTGGCGGCGGAGGTTGTAGCTGTCAAAAAAGGAGTACAGCCACAGGGGGACCAGCAGAATCGCCAGCGCCCCGATCTCCAGAAAGACGGCCACGGCCAGCACGCCGCAGCAGAGTATGGTCTGGGAGATGCCCCGCTTCATGTACCCCTGGTGCATCTGCCCGCAGCCGGGGATACAGGAAAAGCAAAAAAACAGAATACCTCGAATCAGTCTCATGAAGTAATCCCTCCTCAAGAGTTATTTCCCGGCCTGAGGCCGTCAAAAAAGTCCGTCACACCCGAGAGCGTCTCGCTCAGGGCGTCGTTCCACCGCTCCGGCCAGGCGTGGAGATGTTCCACCGCGGCGCGGCGGGTCTCCGGCAGGACGGGATGAGAGAATTGAATCTCCTGGCCGCCCCACAGCACCGTCAGTGCCAGGGCCACGGCGGCGGCGGCCGTGGCGTACCGGCTGGTTACCAGCCGGAGGGTCCGCGTCCTGACGCGGGCCCAAAGGGTCCTCTGGCAGGAACGCTCCGGCGTCAGCAGCTCCGTGCCGCAGAGCAGGTCCGTGTACCGCTGGAGGCACGCATCGCAGAAGGACAGATGCTCCGCGATCTCCAGACGGCTCAGCTCGTCCAGGCTGCCGTCCTGGACCAAGGCTGTCAGGGCTTCATTTGTCAGATGTCCGTCAGCGCGGAACCACTCCATATCCTTCGCTCCTTTCCAATCGCTCCCGTAGCAGCCGTTTGCCCCGGGAGAGCTGTGTATGTACCGTTTTCACCGGCCTGCCCAGGGCCAGGGCCGCCTCCTCCGGGGATTTCTCCTCCAGCAGGCACAGGCGGCACACGGGGCGGTAGGGCTCTTTTAAGGCCTCGATCTCCGCCGCGATGGAGGCCGCCCCGGTTTTCTGGAGAGCCACCTCCTCGGCGGGCGGGGCCAGGCCCGGGGGCATGGCCTCGTCCCCCGGCAGCACGCTGTGACGGGTCCAGGCGCTTTGCAGGTGGTCTTTGGCCTTGTTGGCGGCGATGCGCCCCAGCCACTGCCGCTCATAGCCTTGGGGGATGCCGTCCCGGTGGAGCCAGGCGGAGAGGAAGGTCTCCTGGGTCAGGTCCTCGGCGGCGGCGGCGTCCCGCACCAGCTGGAAGCAGACGGTGTAGACCAGCCGCTCATACTGGGATACCAATTGTGAAAACTGATCTTTTGTCATGCCTCCAGCCAACGCCTCCCTCCCGTGTGCCTGATGCCTATACTACGGGCCAGCTCCCGGAATTTCTTCAACTTTTCGTAAAAATTTTTCAGAGTCCGGTTTAGGCCTTGTTTGAAAAGTGTCAAAACGCCCAAACGACGGACCTTTTTCCGCCGCTCTGCGTTGATTTTCCTTGCCATACACAAAGTATGGCTGCGTCAAATCGCCTTGATTGGCGGAATGCCCGGGCGGCGGCGGAGACCTGCGCTGTTAAGCGCGGAAAAAACAGGCCTCCGGTGAGGAGGCCCGTTTTTCGTAGGCGGCGCTAAGGCAGGTAGTTCAGGGGATTCCTGGCCGTGCCGTTGTAACGGACTTCGAAGTGGCAGTGATTCCCGGTGGAGTTGCCGGTGGAGCCTACCCGGGCGATCTGCTGGCCCTTGTAGACGTGGGCCCCCACGGAGACCGTCAGGCTGCTGTTATGGCCGTAGTAGGTCTCGTAACCGTTGCCGTGGTTGATGCGGACCAGATAGCCGTATCCGCCCATCCAGCCGGCGTAGGTGACGGTGCCGCCGTCGGCGGCGTAGACCGGCGTGCCCCGGGGGGCCGCGATGTCGATGCCCTTGTGGTTGGTGGAGCCGATGCCGCCGGGGGACTTCCGCCCGCCGAAGCGAGAGGTGATGCGGCCTGTGATGGGCCAGCGGAAGGTGCCGGTGGGATGCCAGGTGGGCCGCTCCTTGGTGCCCCGGAGCTGGTGCTCAGTGACGGGCTCCCGGAGGGTCACGGAGGAGAGGACCGTCCGCTCCACCTCCTCGCCGTTGACATAGGTGACGTTGGCCACCACGTCCGCCGCGCCGAAGACGCCCTTGGAGGTCACCTTGGTGTCGCCTTTGTACATGCTGGCGTCGTCGGTGTACTCCACGTCGTAGTTCACCTCGGACACGTACCGCTCCTTCTGGACCACGGTCCGGGTCAGATAGGGCACAGAGGCGGACATGGTCAGAATTTCGCCAATCTGGAGCTTGTTGATGTCATAGCCGGGGTTGAGGGACTCCAGCTCCTTGGAGGTGATGCCGTGGGCTTCGGCGATCTCGGACCAGGTGTCGCCCTTTTTCACCTCGTAGGTGACCTCGGCGGTCTTGGTGCTGTACAGCGTCTCCGCCAGATAGCCCAGGTTCATGATCTCGTCGCTGGGAACATATTCCTCTTTAATCTCCACGCTCTCGGTGAAGTCGCAGGAGATGGTGTCCTCGTCGGTACCGGCGGCCTTGAGCTGTTTTAGAAGCTCATCCAGGGCGCCGGGGTAGGGCGTGGCCCCGATAAACTCCCCGTCCACGTACAGGCAGTAGGCGGCAGTCACCAGGCCCACCTCCTGAGACAGGTCCTCGGCGTAGGTCTCCGGGTCCACCAGGTCCTGCCGGCGTAGCAGGCCGGAGGAGTACTGGATCAGGGAGTCATCAATGGTGAAGCTCTCCCCCAGGGTGCGGGCGGTGACCTGTTCCAGGTCGTGGCGCACCTCCTCGGCGGCGGACTGGGAGCTCATGGCGGCGATCACCTCACCGTCGTAGCTGACCGTGGTGCCGTAGGTGTAAGTGGAGAGGAACAGGGCCACCAGGGCAATGCAGGCCGTACTCCCCAGAAACAGCAGGGGGTACAGCACCCGGCGTCCGGACGGCTGCGGCCGCTCCTGACGGGAGCTGCCCCGGCTGATGGCCCGTTTCCGGCGGCCCCAGAGGTGCTCCTGCAAGAGGCTGCCCCACATGGGGAGGATGCCCCAGATCAGCAGCAGGATCTGAATGAGAAACCGGTTGGACTCCGGAAAATGGGCGGCCTGCTTCTCCCGCAGGATGTGACGCCAGCGGCGCCTGGCCCGTTTGAGATTCCAGAGAATGGCCTGGTACCAGGTGACAGTGGGCCGTGGCTCGCCGGACCTGCGCCGGGCGGGGGCGGTCTTTCCGCCGGCGGCCTTGGGATCAGGCTCCTCCCAGGCGGGGATGGCGGCCCGCCGCTTGGCCGTGCGGCGGAGGCGGTCCTCCACCGCGTGCTCCACGGCCTCCGATGTGGCTGCGGGAGGTTCCGGCGCCAGCCCCCGGGAGTAGAGGCCCGCCGTGGCGCCGGTGGTCACCGAGGGGTCCAGCCGGCGCTCTTCCCGGCGCTCCTCCCGGGGTTTTGCCGCCCGCCGCCCGCCGGAGGGCGGCTTTTTAGATCTTGATCGTTGACTCATAACACTCCTGATAAAGGCATAAAAGTTACAATTTGTTACCGTTGGTATCATACCGCTTTTCACCGCTCCCGTCAACCCTGGAAAGTGCCGGAAACAAGAATTTTTATGGGGAGAAACTGTCCGTATATCCGTGATTTAGCCGAAAACGCTGTATAGACGATGCGTTTTCTTTGACTGGCGGTGAAATAAATGTAAATTTTTTTGTGAGGATTTTCATTTTTCAATTGACCCGGCGGTCCAGAGGTGTATAATAAAATTGATTTGATCCGTATGCTTTAAACTTTTTTGGAGGTAATGGAAACATGTTTGAATTTCTCATTAAAAAGCTGAAGGCCCATCCCCGCCGGATTGTGTTCACTGAGGGCACGGACCCCCGCATTCTGGAGGCGTCTGCCCGCCTGCTGTCCGGTACGTTTCTGACCCCTGTTCTGGTAGGCAGGCCCGACGAGGTCTTCGCCGCCGCGGAGGAGGCCGGATTCAACATTCGGGGCGCCGAGATCGTGGACCCCGAGGCCTTTGAGGACATGGACAAGATGGTCTCCGCCATGGTGGAGCTGCGCAAGGGCAAGATGACGGAGGACCAGTGCCGCGCCATGCTGAAGCAGGGCAACTATTTCGGCACGATGCTGGTGAAAATGGGCTACGCCGACGCCCTGCTGGGCGGCGCCACGTACTCCACCGCCGACACGGTCCGCCCCGCTTTGCAGCTGATCAAAACCAAGCCCGGCTGCAAGATTGTCTCCTCCTGCTTTATTCTGGTCCGCTCCACCACCGTGGGCGACCGCGAGGTCATCGCCATGGCGGACTGCGCCATTAACATCAAGCCCAGCGAGGATGAGCTGGTGGAGATCGCCCTGGAGACCGCCGGTACGGCCCGCCTCTTCGGCATCGACCCCCATATGGCCTTCCTGAGCTATTCCACCCACGGCTCCGGCTCCGGCGAGGACGTGGACAAGATGCGCAATGCCTGCGCCAAGGCCAAGGCCCAGGCTCCCGACATCGTCATCGACGGCGAGCTGCAGTTTGACGCCGCCGTGTCCCACCGGGTGGCGGAGACCAAGTGCCCCGAGTCTCCCCTGGCGGGCCGGGCCAACACCTTCATCTTCCCGGACATCAACGCCGGCAACATCGGCTATAAGATCTGCCAGCGCATGGGCGGCTTCGAGGCCTACGGTCCCATCCTCCAGGGCCTGAACGCCCCCATTAACGACCTCTCCCGGGGCTGCAACGGCCAGGAGGTCTACTCCATGGCCCTGATCACCGCGGGCCTGTGCGAGGACTGAGCAATACATCGGGCAGATGCCCCTGCTGAAAAGACGGGAACGCCAGCGGCGTTCCCGTCTTTTGTCCGGCGCCGCCCAACGGAAGTCCGATTTGTATAAAGAGTTTAATTTTATACGACAGGTATTGACAAATTTCCCGGCGCAAAGCATCTTTGCGTGACAGCGTGGGGGTACGGGAGTATCATGGTGGCGAGGTGATGGGATGCGCGACATCGGAAAGAACATCAGAGCCGCCCGGGTCCGGCGGGGGCTGACCCAGGAGGAGCTGGCGGAGCGGCTCCACGTCAGCCGCCAGACCGTGAGCAACTACGAGACGGGCCGGTCCCGGCCGGACGTGGAGATGCTGCTGCGCGCGGCGGAGCAGCTGGGGGTGGACGTCCAGGTTTTGCTGTACGGTGAGCCCCTCCGGCCGGAGCGCCGGCGGGAGATCTGCCGCTTACTGGCGGAGGGGACGGCGCTGCTGGTGCTGGGGAGTGGCATTTTCCTGCTGAGGCGGTGGGCCGGGAGGTTTTTGAGGCGGGCCTTCACAGTTGCCCCGCTGTATCTGACGCAGTCCACCGCCGTTCCCGCGTTTTACACGCTGCTGGGCTGGGGAGTGCTCCGGGCCTGCGGGATTTTCCTGGGCGCCAGGCCGCTGGCGGAGAGGCGGGCCAGACCCCTGCGGCGGGCGGTGCTCATCTTCCTGGCCGTCTGGGCGGCGCTGGCGGCGCCCATGGTGGTGTGGAATATCTGCCAGACCGTCCATACGCTCCTCCGGGGACCGGGGAGCTCTTTGGGGTGGAATGTGAACATTCCCCGGTGGTGGGAACGGGCCGGGATCTGGCAGCTCTATGTGATAGAGCGGTTTCCGGCGGTGTTTGCCCTCTTCGGCGCGTCGCTGTGGAGCACCCGGCCGGGGCGGAGGGAGAATCCATAAAAAAGCGGCCCCGCCGTGACGGAGCCGCCGTATTTAATCCGGACACAGGGGGTCGGGGTCCGTACCTTCCAAAAAGAGATCCTCGGCCTGCCGCTGGGCCTCCATCAGACGGGCCTCCAGCCTGTGAAGTGTCTCCTCCGCGTCTGTCAGAGTGTTGAACAGCAAGAGATATTCTTTGGCAATCGTCTGCATTTTTCTTCGTCCTTTCTAAACGACCACAAAATGTGGATTGGAGTACCCTTATGATACACAAAATCATGCGGAAAACTTGTCTTAATTTGTCGAGGGGAATGGGAAACTGAAAAAAAATATAAAAGGACGGAGATTGGTTGGGAGATTCAACGAAAAACCACGGGTTATGGCTGATTTTCCCGACTTGCCGGGTCAGAGGCGGGGGATTGCGCTGAAAGGCGGAATCTGATATGATAATAAAGCAAGGAGCGAAGGGCGCGGAACGGCGCTTCCGACAAGGCGCCGCTGGGGCGCTGAAATATGATTTTGGGAGGCAGCGTATGAAGTACACATACAATATTCATGGAAAGCTTGTATCCCTCTCCTGCCGGGAGGAGTGGAAGCCCACCGCGGACTTTCTCGCGGGAATTCTGCTGGAGGAGGAGAAGGCCGGCGGTGCGTTGGAGGAGGACAGCATCATCCAGATTGGGTGGAGCTTTTACAAGTTTGTGAAATGCGGGCAGGGATTCCAGATGGTGACCTTTGACTATGTGGGGGACCCCTTCTCCGCCACGGAGGAGGACCTGTCCCTGAGCCTGCGGATTTTCCACGAGCAGACGGAGATTCTGAACAAGGCCCAGCTCCAGGCGCAGGCGGTGACCACCTCCTTTCAGGACACCATGCTCATGAAGAACACCGCCAGGACGGCGGACACCGTCTATCTCCAGCGGCTGGAGCCCGTCTGCGAGGGGGACTCCGGCTGGTATATGGGCGTCATCGGCGAGGAGGGCTCCGATGATCCCGGGGACTACACCCGCGTCCACACCTACCAGCTCCTCTCCTTCTGCGAGGCGGCCCTGGCGCTGATGCCGCTGCCCCTGGGGACCATCGGCCTCTTTGAGCGGGGCCAGCTGGTAGAGGTGGTGGACGAGAACAACAAAAATCTCTTTTAGCGCCGTCCGGAAGAAACCGGCCCCGCCGCCCCGCCGCTATGCGGCGGGGCGGCGGGGTTTTTCTAAAGAAGCGGATGCCTTTTTGGCTGGGGCGCCTGTAAGGCAAGGGGGGAGCGCCGGGAGGGATGTCCTTTTCGGGGGGTCAGCGCCGCGGGACGCCGGCAAGACAGGACAGGAGAAACAGCGCCAGGTTGGCGCACACCACCGTGGCCCCCACCGGGGTGGAGCAGGTAAAGGACACCGCCAGCCCCGCGCAGAAGCAGACCACCGAGACCACCGCGGCGCAGAGAACCACGCCCCGGAAGCTTCTGAAGAGCCGCATGGCCGTCAGGGCGGGGAAGATGACCAGGGAGGAGATCAGCATGGCCCCCATCATGCGCATCCCCAGAACAATGGTCAGGGCGGTGAGGACGGCCAAAAGGGTGTTGTAGCGGTCCACGTTCAGCCCGGCAGCCCGGGAGAAGCTCTCGTCAAAGGTTACGGCGAACAGCTTGTGGTAGAACAGGATGAACAGGGCCAGCACAGCGGCGGACACCAGGACCGACAGGGCCACGTCCGCCCGGGACATGGCCAGGACGCTGCCGAACATATAGTTGTCCACGTCGGTGGTCATGCCGGTGGTGCGGGAGATAACCATGATGCCGATGGCCAGAGACGAGGCGCTGACGGCGGCAATGGCCGCGTCGCTGTTCCAATGGGGATTTCCCGCCATGCGCAGCAGAAAAAAGGCCGCCAGCACCACCACGGGGATGGAGAAGTACAGCGGCGTGAAGCCCAGGGCCACGGCAATGGCCAGGGCCCCAAAGGAGACGTGGCTCAGCCCGTCGCCGATCATGGAGTACCGTTTCAGCACCAGAGATACGCCCAGCAGGGCGCAGCACAGGGACACCAGCGTTCCGGCAACCAGCGCCCGCCGCATGAAGGGGAAGGAGAAGATTTGAAGAAGACTCATAGCTCCGCCTCCTGAAAGCGCCGCCCCTGAGGGGAGGCCAGATACTCTGCCGCGGTACCGCAGAAGAAGCCGCCGCGGCCGATGTGCAGCACCGTGCGGGCCTGACGCAGGGCGGGCCGCAGATCATGGGTCACCATGACCACGGCCATACCCTCCTTTTCATTGAGATAGGACAGGGTTTTGTACAGGTCCTGGGCGGCGGCGGGGTCCAGGCCGGTGATGGGCTCGTCCAGAATCAGCAGCCGCCCGGCGGCGCACAGCGCCCGGGCCAGCAGCACCCGCTGCTGCTGGCCGCCGGAGAGGTTCCGGTAGCTCTCGTCCTTTAGCTCCAGGATTCCCAGCTTGCCCATGTTCATCAGTGCCGACGATTTCTGGGCGGCGGAGTAGAAAAAGCGGCTTCCCCGCTGGCTGAGACAGCCGGAGAGCACCACCTCCCAAACCGAGGCGGGGAAGTCCCGCTGGGCCCGGGTCTGCTGGGGCAGGTAGCCGATGGCCCCCCGCCGCAGCTCCGGCGCCCGCCAGATCTCCCCGGACTGGGGCGCCAGCAGCCCCAGCAGGCCCCGCAGCAGAGTGGACTTGCCGGAGCCGTTGTCCCCCACCACGCAGAGATAGTCCCCCGCCCGGATGGAGAGATTCAGATGGGTCAGGACGTTCTGCCCCTCATAGCCCAGAGATACGTCCCGGCAGGCCAGCAGTTCAGGTCGCTCCATGGGTGGCCTCCTCTCCTCCGCAGGTATCGCACAGCCCCGTCAGAATGGTCCGGCGGGGGTCCACATGGAAGCGGTGGTCCGACTTCAGGTGGCGGCAGAGCTCCTCCAGGTGGGAGCAGTCCAGGTGGACCATGCGGCCGCAGGTCTCGCAGCGCAGCAAAAAGCACGTCCGGGCGCCGCCGTGAAGGCAGAACTGGTACAGCGCACCCTCTCCGGTGTCTACCCGGTGAACCTGCCCGGCCTGCTCCAGCCGCTCCAGCTGGCGGTACACGGTGGCCAGGCCCACCGGACACTGGTCCCGCCGCAGGGCCGCCGCGATCTCGCAGGCGGTGAGAGCCTCCTCGGGCCGCCGCTCCAGGCAGCGGAGGACGGCCTGCCGTTGTCTTGTGTTGTATGGCATATAGTGCCTCCGATTTGAAAGTTATTCTCAATTTTGTGCCTCTATTATAAATCTTTAAACGAAAAAGTCAAGGGTGGTTGAAAACCGGGAGAGGATAGGATATAGTACTGTTATCAAATATGAAAAAGGGCCGCTGCCGGCGGCCTGTGCGCGGAGGATGTTATGAAGGCGACTCTGGTCATTATGGCGGCGGGCCTGGGATCCCGCTACGGCGGCAGTAAGCAGGTGGACGGCATCGGCCCCAACGGGGAGATTTTGATGGAGTACTCCGTCTATGACGCCTTGCGGGCGGGTTTCAGCAAGGTGGTGTTCATTATCAAGCCGGAGATGGAGGCACTGGTGCGCGGCTTGTGCGGAGATTATTTGCAGAAGCGGACCGCCGGGGACGGCAGTCCCGTGGAGGTGGCCTACGCCTTTCAGGATTTCTCCTCCCTGCCGCCGTTTTACGCGCTGCCGCCGGAGCGGACCAAGCCCTTCGGTACCGTCCACGCCCTGCTGTGCGCGGCGGAGGCGGTCTGTGAGCCCTGCTGCGTCATCAACGCCGACGATTACTATGGCATCGACGCCTACCGGGCGATGTACGAGGAGCTGGGCCGTCTTCCGGTGACGGGGAAAGCGGCTATGGTGGGGTATCTCCTGAAAAATACCGCCAGCCTCCACGGCACCGTGTCCCGGGGCATCTGCGCTGTGGAAAACGGGCGGCTGCGGTCCGTGCGGGAGACGAAGAGAATTCAGCTGGAGTCTGACGGGACCCTGCGGGACCTGACGGCGGACTGCTCCCTGGACCCGGAGTCCCCGGTATCCATGAACTACTGGGGCTTCATGCCCTCCATCTTTCCGGTGCTGGAGAATTATTTTACCCGCTTTCTCCAGGGGGAGGGAGGCAGGGACGTCAAGTCGGAGTGCTTGCTGCCCATCATGGTGGACGATCTGCTGCGGGCCGGGGAGCTGGAGGTCTCCGTCCTCCGCTCCGCCGACAAGTGGTTTGGCATGACCTACCGGGAGGACCGGGAGACTGTGGCGGAGGAGCTGCGGAAGCTCCACAGCGCGGGAGCCTATCCGGAGAATCTGCGGAAATAATTTCTCAGCGCCCGCGGCCGGACAGGCCGTGGGCGCTTGATGTTTGGCGCGCCGGCGGAAACGGTAAAAGATTTTCCCGCTTTTGTAAGAATTGTAAAGAATTTGTCATCAAATTTTCATCGATTTGTTTCGACATTTTTTGACACGGTGATGTATAATTAAAGACATACCAAAAAGCTGCGGCGCGGGAGCAGGAGGAGTCACATGGTGGAAAAGCGGGAGAAGAGACGAAACTGGAAAAGGGCGCCTGCGGTTCTGGTGATGCTGGCGGCGTCCGCGGCGCTGCTGACGCCGGCGGGCCCGGCGGGCGCTATCCAGGAGCCCGCGCAGAGAAAGGCGCGAAACACGGTTGCGGCGGCGCGGCCGTTTGGAAACGCGAAGCAGGGCGCCGCCGCAGAGGTGAAGAGGACGCAGAGAGAGACGTCCGCGGCGGAGGAGCCGTTTGGTCCGGTGCCGGAGAGCGAGGCTGTGGAGGACACATATTTTGAAGACGCGGTGTTTCTGGGGGACTCCCGCACAGAGGGGTTTCACCTGTACAGCGGGCTGAAGGCGGGAACCTGTCTCTACGGCGTGGGAGCCACGGTGGAGTCTGTATTCACCAAAAAGGCGTGGCCCGCCGGGGAGCGGGAAGGCGTTCCGCTGCTGGACGCCCTGGCGGAGATTGAGTGCGGCAAGGTGTATCTGATGCTGGGAATCAACGAGCTGGGCTGGAGCAAAAAGGAGACGTTTTACGATCAGTACGCCAAGGTCGTCGACCGCGTCCAGCAGGACCACCCGGATGCGCAGGTGGTCCTTCAGACAATTCCGCCGGTCAGCGCTGAACAGGACGCCAAGGGCAGCTATGTGAACAACGAGCGCATCGGCGTGTACAACGGGGTTATCCGGGCCCTGGCGGAGGAGAAGGAGTGCGCGCTGGTGGATGTGGCGGAGGCCCTGACGGGAGAGGACGGATGTCTGCCGCGGGATTTGACCTTTGAGGGCATTCACCTGAACACAGCGGGATGCAGGGTTTGGCTGGAGTATCTGCGAACCCACGGCGTGGAGCAGTGAGCGCGTTCCGGTTCGGCTCCGCATTTTCGGGAAATTGGGGAAGGATTGGGTTCCGGCTGTCTCCGCCGCCAAAAAAATTGGGGGGGCCGCCAGGCGGCGGCCCGGAGTTCCGGAGGATCCTTTGGCGGGACCGTTTTATATGCAGAAAGTGCTGTTTTGACGCGGGAGCGGACACATCGGTCCGCTCCCGCGCTGCGTTTCGGCGGTCAGGCCCACGGCGGGCACGCCGCGGGCCTCTCCTGAACAGAAATACAGGCTTGATTTTCCCATGGGTTTCATTTAGAATAGAGCCCGTGAGGCTTTGGCCCAGCAGCAAAACAGGGAGGCAGTTGCTATGAAAAAACGCATCTTAGTGGTAGATGACGACAACATGAATCTGACGAGGACAAGGATTATCCTGGGGAAGGACTATGACGTGCTTTTGGCGGATTCTGGAATGGAAGCCCTGGTGAAGCTAAAGAACGAGAAGGCCGACATGGTCCTTTTGGATATTGATATGCCGGGAATGAACGGTATTGAGACCTTTGAGCGCATGAAAGAATTTGCCGCGGATATTCCCGTGATTTTCTTGACGGCGTCGGGGCTGGAAGAGGACGTCCACAACGCCATCAAGCTGGGCGCGGCGAATTATTTGAAAAAGCCCTACCATCCGCAGGAGCTTTTGAAGCGGGTCGCGCAGGAGTTTGAAAAAGTATGAGGACAGAGGAGCAGACAAGCCGGCATTTACTGCTGGCTGTCATTATTACGGTATTCAGCGGGCTGCTGGGTCTGGTCACAATGTTCATGGCGTGGGAATTCTGGATGGTTCTGCTGATGACAGGGGGCTGTTTCAGCGTATGGCTTCTGCACATTGCAAGGCTTGGGTCAAATGCACTTTATGAAAATCTATGCGCTAGACTGATGCTTACCGAATTTTTCTTTTTCGGTGTGCATGAATCCAGTCTTTTTGATGTTCCCGCTGTGGCCTGCATTTTGATTCTGGCGCTGTTTATGCTGAACAAGAAGTGGATTTTGTATATGCTGGCGTTTTTATACGCGCTGACGCTGCTGTACCACGGTCTGGTCCTCCATACCATTTCCCGGGAGATGGAGAATCTGGACGTGTTTCGCCTGGGCCTCGGCGTCTTTGTGACCCTTGGTGGAGTGGTGCTGGCCATATACTGGATCAACCGGCGGAATGCGCAGCGGAAGTGGTATGAGCGCGTGTTTTCGGAGCTGGAATCAGCGGAAAAGCAGAACGCCGTTTTTTTGTCCAATGTGTCCCATGAGCTGCGCACCCCCATCAATATGGTGATCGGAATCAGCGAGGTGGCTCTCGGAAAAAAGCTTTCCCCGGATATACGGTCGGACATAACGTCCATCAAAATGGCGGGGAAGCGCCTGTCCAGCCAGATCAACAATATGCTGGACTATACGGAAATTGTGGAGGGCACGTTAACCCCAGCTAAAAAAGAGTATATGATTACCTCGGTGCTGAACGACGTCATCACAATGACCGCCCTGCAAAGCGGCCGGCAGCATCTGGAGCTGGTGTTTGACATTGATCCAAAGACGCCGGCGGTCCTCATTGGGGACGTGGAGAAGATTTCTCATGTGCTGAAAATCCTGGTGGAAAACTCCATTAAATTTACGGAGGAGGGCGGCATAAACGTCCGGATAAATTACCGGCGGGAAGAATACGGAGTCAACCTGATCGTGGATATACGGGATACCGGCATCGGCATGACAAGCTCCCAGCTGACACAGATGTACGACGTCTTTTATCAGGCGGATTCCGGAAGCCGCCGCTTCGCCGGCGGCCTCGGCCTCGGCCTTCCCATCGCCCAGGGTCTTTTGAACGCGATGGGCGGCTTTATTCACTTTGCCAGAGGAGAGCAGCAGGGCCTGGCCGCCCATATCGTGATTCCCCAGGGCGTTGCGGACGAGCGGCCCTGCATTGTGCTCAACCACCCGGATGAGCTGTGCATCGCGTGCTATTTCAGGCCGGAAAAGTACAGCTGCGACGCGGTTCGGGAATATTACGACGGCCTGATTTTAAACCTGGTGATGGGGCTTGGCGTAAAGGGATACCAGGTACATAATTTTGAGGGCCTGCTTAAAGTGCGGCGCAGCCATAAACTCACCCATGTGTTCATTGTCCAGACGGAGTATGAGGAGAACCCGGCGTATTACGAGGAGCTGGCGGAGACCCTCCGCGTTGTTGTGATTGCGGAGAGAGAGTTTAACCTGGAGCAGGGAAGCCGGCTTTTGATTATGCACAAGCCCTTTTCCGCGCTCTCTGTGGCAAACCTATTGAACGGAGAAACGGGAGAGCGGGGCTTTGCGGAAGATCAGGCCGCGGGCCGGAAGCCATTTACCTGCGTGGGCGTCCGGGCTCTGGCGGTGGACGACGAAGAGATGAACCTTGTGGTGGCCAAGGGCGTTCTGGGAAGCTATGGGATCGAGGTGGACACCTGCCTGAGCGGAAGGGAGGCGGTGGCACAATGCGGCAGCGTTTCCTATGATATTGTCTTCCTGGACCATATGATGCCGGGATTTGACGGCGTGGAAACCCTGAAGAAAATCCGTGAGCTGCGCAACGGCGTCTATCAGGACCTGCCGGTGATCGCGCTGACCGCCAATACGGTCAGCGGCGCGCGGGAGATGTTCCGCAGCGAGGGCTTTACCGAGTTTGTCCCGAAGCCCATTGAGCGCACGGTGCTGGAGCGGGTGCTGCGGAAAGTGCTGCCCAAGAGCTGCATCCAGTACAGCGCGAGGCCCACGGGCAAGGATATGCCGGCGGCGGACGCGGAGGCGGGGCCGGCGGGGGAAGCGCCCGCCGTGCAGACCGCCCCTGAGAAACCCGTGGAGGCCCCGGAGGAGGCGGGAGTGCCGGAAGCCGCGGCCGGCGGGCCCGCGCTTCCCTGTGACCGTCTTGTCCAGGCCGGCGTCAATGCGGAGATGGGACTGGACTACTGCGCCGGGGACGAGAGCTTTTACCGGGAAATGCTGCGGATGTTCTGCGCCCAGGGCGCGGAGAAGCGGGCGGAGATCGTCTCCTTGTATGAGAGCGCCAATTGGGCGGATTACGCGGTGAAGGTCCACGCGCTGAAAAGCACGTCCATGACCATCGGCGCGGAAGCGCTTTCCGCTCAGGCGAAAGAGCTGGAGATGGCGGGGAAGCGGGGCGACGCGGACTTCATCCGGGAGCGCCACGCTGCGTTGCTGCGGGCCCATGAGGAGCTCTGCGCACGTATCGCCGGAATCTAGCGGCGTTTGCCGTTCTCCCTGAAAATGCCGTGTTTTGAGGAGTGGAGGACTTCGTGATAAAGAAATGGTTTGAGATTATCGGCGATCACAGCATCAGCCTCCGCGAGCGGATGTTTCGCATTGTGACAGGGGTCTGCATGATCGCCATCGCGTTTACGCTGCCGATGGGCAGGAACATTTGGAATGTTCTGATACTGATAGCAAGCCTTGCCGCCATGGGGGTGATTGTCAAGGTCAGCATTCAGAAAAAACGCATCCATGCGGGCGCCACGCTCATTGCGGTGATGCTGTTGACGCTGTTTCCCATCACCTTTTTTTCCGCGGGGGGCTTTTACAGCGGTGTGCCGGAGTGGTTTGTGCTCTGCTTTATCTATGTCTGCATCACTTTGCAGGGAAGGCGGAGGAGCGTGTTTTTTGGGCTGTGCACGGTGGAGACGCTGCTTTGTTACGGCACCGCCTTTTATTTTCCCGCCATGGCCGCGCCGAACACCCAGCATGCCGCCCTGTTTGACTCCGCGTTTTCCATGATTATGGTGGGGCTGCTTACCAGCATTCTGCTCATGTTTCTCAATAGGATGTATGAGGAGGAAAACGCCCTCTCTAAGCGGCAGAAAAAGGAGATTGAGGAGCTGAACCGGGCGGAGAACCACTTTTTTTCCAGCATGAGCCATGAGATCCGCACGCCGATCAATACCATCATTGGGCTGAATGAGATCATCCTGCGGGAGGATATTTCAGAGGAAGTGGCGGAGAACGCCAGAAATATCCAGGGGGCCAGCAAGCTGCTGCTCTCGCTGATCAATGATATTTTGGACATCTCCAAGATCAAATCCGGAAAAATGGAGATCGTCAACGTCTCCTATGAGACTGGCGCGCTCTTTTCGGAAATCGTCAATATGATATGGATTAAGGCCAGGGAAAAGGGCCTGGAATTCAAGCTCCATGTGGACGCCTCTATCCCCAGCATGCTCTGTGGAGACGAGGTGCGTATCAAGCAGGTGCTGATCAACCTGCTGAATAACGCGGTGAAGTATACCAGCGAGGGCTCCGTCACCCTCTCCGTCCGGTGTGAGCGCCTGGAGCTCAACCGGGTGCGCGTCTGGTACTCTGTGGAGGACACTGGACAGGGGGTAAAAAAAGAGAATATTCCCTACATTTTTAACGCGTTTCGCCGGGTGGATGAGGAGCGGAACCGTTATATTGAGGGAACGGGACTGGGGCTGAGCATCGTCCAGCAGCTGGTGGAGCTGATGGGCGGAGAGATCAGCGTGAACAGCGTCTATACCAAGGGGTCGAAGTTTGTCGTTGTGCTGGATCAGGACATTGTGGACGAAAAGGAACTGGGGACGTTTACCCTGGCCACCCGGACGAGGGCGCGTGAGGGGGAGCCGTACCGGCAGAGCTTCGAGGCGCCGGACGCCCATATCCTCGTGGTGGACGACAATGACATGAACCTGATGGTTGTGAAAAAGCTGCTGGCGGAGACAAAGATCCAGATCGACACGGCCTCCAGCGGGGCCGAGTGCCTGCGGCTGACGCAGAACCACCATTACGACTGCATTCTCATGGACCACCTGATGCCGGAGATGGATGGAATAGAGTGCCTCCACGCCCTGCGGGTGCAGCCGGGGGGACTGTGTCAGGAGGTGCCCGTGGTGGCGCTGACCGCCAACGCGGGCAACGACAACCAGCTCCTCTACCGGAAGGAGGGGTTCAGCGGGTATCTTGCAAAGCCGGTCAGCGGTGCGCTGTTGGAGGCGGCTGTGCTGAGCATCCTTCCAAAGGGTCTGGTGCGGCTGAACGAAGAGGCCCAGCAGGCGGAGATTCAGAAGGATATTTTGATCTTTGAACAGGTGCAGAGGCGCTCCATTCTGGTTACAACGGACAGCGTATGCGATCTTCCGGAATCCCTGCGGAAGGAGTTCGGCATCCCCGTATGTCCCTACTATGTCTGTACGGATGAGGGGCGGTTTCTGGACGAGCAGGAGTTAGGGGCGGATGAACTGCTGATGCACATTGCCGGGGGACGGAAGGGATATTCCCAGCCGCCCGAGGTGGAGGACTACGAGCGGTTTTTTGCGGAGAAGCTGACGGAGGCGCAGAATATTATTCACATCACCATGGCAAAACACGTCAGCGAGGGCTATCAAAATGCCCTTGAGGCGGCAAAATCCTTTGAAAATGTGACGGTGGTGGATTCCGGGCACCTCTCCAGCAGCATGGGGCTGGTGGTGCTGTGCGCGGCCTATATGGCGGAGCACCACGCCGCGAAGGCGGAAATCCTGGAATCGGTAAAGCGGATGGAGCGTTTCATTTCCTCCGCGTTTATCATCAACAGCACCCATAGGATGTGCCAGTCCGGCCGGATTTCGAAGCGGATACAGATTCTGTGCGACGCGCTGCTGCTGCATCCGGTGCTGGTGCTGAAAAAGAGCCGGATGGTGGTAGGCCATATGGAGATGGGAAACTTTTTGCATGTGGCGAAAAAGTATGTCAAGAAAACGCTTCAAAATACCGGGAATATTGACCGGCGGATTCTGTTCATCACATATTCCGGAATGGACGAAAAGAAGCTCCAGTATATTCAGAACCTGGTGCAGCAGTACTGTCCGTTTGAACGGGTCTATCTTCAAAAAGCGTCCTCGGCCATCGCCAGCAACTGCGGGCCGGGATCGTTTGGACTGCTGTTTATGAAGCGGGATGACGAGGCGGTGCCCTTTTTCCAGACGCCAAACCGGGATGGGGCGGCATAGGAGCGCGCGAAAGCGCTGGCGTTCTGCCCGGCGGCCCGCCTGGCGGAGCGGGGGCTCTCCGTAAAAAGCGCGTTGGAAATTCAAAACGGTCCGCTGAAAAAGCGGACCGTTTTGCTGTGACGGCTGCGGCGGGATCAATCCCCGGCGGCGGCGAGGCAGGCGGAGAGGTTCCAGCTGCGCCAGTCGGCACACTCCGCCCGGGCCGCCGCCCGCCGCTTCTCCACCAGGGCGCCCGCCGTATCCTGCCGGCTCCACCAATCACCCTCACAGATTGCCAGAGACAGCGATGGGTCCAGCCGCTCCAGCTGGGAGAGCGTCTCATAGGATAGGGAGTAGGCCAGGTAGTGGACGCTGAGAATGGGGCTCTTTCTGGAGAGGTACCGGTCCACCTGGTCTTTTGCCACCAGATAGTCCACGGGGATACAGTTGATCACCAGCCACCCCGCCAGGGCCAGGGGGACGGCCCGGCGGCAGAAGGAGCGCTCCGGCTTCCGGATTTTCTCCAGAGCTGCCAGCAGGAACAGGGCCATCATCACCATGCCCCAGTAGGTCATGCAGCGCTTGAAGCTCAGGCCGTAGGCGGAGACGTACAGCGTCATCCGCCAGGCGGCGGAGGCCAGGAGAATCAGGCTCTCCCCGGTCAGGGCCGCGGCCAGGCCCCGGAGGACCCGCCAGGCGCGGCCCTCCTGTCGGGAGAGGGTCAGAGCCGCCATGAGGGCCGCCAGGTTTAGGATGGTGACGCCCACCATCTGAAAAAAGCCGCTGCGGGCCCACTCCGCGTAGGAGACGCCCCGCTGGGCCAGGTACTCCGGCCCGCCGAAGAGCCCCGCGGACTGCACCGCCAAAAACAGCAGATACAGCGCGTCCAGGGCCCCCAGGACGATGGCGAAGAGGACGCTGTCCACGGTGCAGGCGGTGCGGCTTCCCGCCTTGGCGGGCTCGCGGCGCAGGCTGTACAGGAGGCCGAAAAGGAAGGGCGTCAGCGCCAGAGCCCACAGGAGCTTCCAGAGGCCCCGGGCGAGGTGGAGGCGGATGAACTCCGTCAGATCCCGGGTGGCGGCGGCGAACAGCGCGTCGGCGGAGGCCAGGACGGGCAGCAGGGCGGACACCAGCCCCAGGGCGGCGGCGGCGCCCAGCACCACCGTGAGACTCACGCTCTTCCGCTCCCGTCCGGCGGACAGGGCCGCCGGGGCCGCTCCCAGGTGGCAGAAGGCCCCGCGGCACAAAAGCCCCAGCCGCTCTTCCGCCATGGCGGGCCGCCACCAGGGCAGCAGCTCCCCGGCGGAGAGGGAGGCGGTGTGAAGGGGGACCAGCAGCACCAGGGCCAAAAAGTTCCAGACCTGAAACCAGGGGTTGGAGGTCAGGGCGAAGGAGGCGGCCAGCAGCAGATTGTACACCAGCAGCACCCGGCTCTCCCGGCGGCGGGCCAGGGCCTCCCGGCCCACGGCGGCCAGCAGCAGGGCGTACCAGGCGAAGACCGTCACCGTGTTCCCCATGCCCCAGGGCCACCCGGCGGCGTTCACCAGCAGAAGACACAGGCCCAGAGCTCCCGCCAGGAGGAGCCGGCCATGGGGGAGGGTATCGTAGATTTTCCGCGGGGTTTGGGCAGGCTGCGCCGCGCCCTCCGGAACGAGGGCTTTTTCCATATTGTCCATATCCGATTCTCCTATTTTGGCTGTCCGTCAACCGCGGACAGCCGCAGTTTTTTCATTGGCCGGGCTCCCGGTCCGGCACAAACTCCAGAATGTCTCCCGGCTGGCAGTCCAGGGCGGCGCAGATGGCCTCCAGGGTGGAAAAGCGCACCGCCTTGGCCTTGTTGTTTTTCAAAATCGACAGGTTGGCCAGGGTCACATCCACCTTTTCCGACAGCTGTGAGAGGGTCATCTTCCGCTTTGCCATCATCACGTCCAGATTCACAACGATCATGGCCCACCTCAAATCGTCAGGTCGTTCTCCGCCTTCATCTCCGCCGCCTGGCGGAAGAGGGCGGACATCACCAGACACAGCAGACCGCCCATGGCGAACATGGGGACAAAGAGGGCGTTGTAGGTGGCCAGAGGCAGGGGGGAGCGGTAATAGCAGACGCTGAAAACCACCCGGGCCAGGGCCGCGGCGGCGATGAGGAAGCAGCAGAGGGCCGCCCGGCGGAGGCTGGCGGCGTTCTCCAATGTAAAGGGGTTCCGGTTTCCCTCCACGATGGTGCACAGCACCCGGATGGCCTGTAACAGAATCACGGCAGTGCAGATTCCCGAAAAGAGCAGGAACAGCGTCAGGGCCGCGGTGTAGGGCTCTTTCCAAACCTCCGTCAGGTAGATGCCCAGGAGATTGCCGAGACCGTCGTCAAAATCGTAATCGAAGATGCGCTGGAGCTGGGAGAATTCCATCCTGCGGGCGATGTTGGAGCGGAAGTACACCAGACCCGGCACCACCGGCAGGGCCAACAGGTTGCAGATGAAGGTGACCAGCACCGAGATACGCAGGATCGAGGCAATTTTTTGTACAGACATGGATTTCAAAGACGCTCCTCCTTGCAAGGCAATTTGATCCCCCTCACAGCGGCCGGGTGATGAACTCCATCATCACCGCGCACCCGGCCGCCAAAATCGCCAGAATTCCCACGGAGGAGAACATCTTCCCCCTGTGGTTCTGCCGTGCCCCCTGAATCAGCAGCACTGCGGCCAGGATAAGCAGCGCCAGCCCGGCGGGAATCAGAAAAGCGGTCAAGCACATGACGGACACCTCCTTTTTTGGTATCCTACCATATAGAACAGCGATTGTCAATAAGGATTTATCGTTTTTCAATAAAAATAAAATGATATTCAGTAAATACAGGAAAGGGCCGCGGTGAGATGGGCCGCTGTCGGACGCCGGAAAACGAGAAAGCGGACAGTCCTTTTGGACTGTCCGCTTCCCCGTATGATTATAGAGAAAGGAGAGGGAAAATGGTGTGTGTAACTCAAGCTCTCTGCTTGATGGGTTCATCATATCCGAGGCGGGGGGAAAAGTCAACCGTCTTACGCGATCCTTCACAATTTGTTTACAACCAGACGGTTTTCGGCAGTTTTCATTCACAATTCGTTCAAAAATGATTGGCATTTTGCACATTGACAGGACGGGGGACACTGTGCTATTATTTAGCCTGCTAATGTTTAGTAGGCTAAATATTTTGGCCGGTATTTGAGAGGAGGCGCGGCGATGCGGCAGGAGGACCCACGCCGTCTGGGCCCCACCCTGGGCTGGGCGGCGCAGATGGCGAAGTGCGCCATGGACGCCAGGGTGTCCCGGTATGATGTGACGCCGGTTCAGGCCCATGTGCTGATGTATCTCCACCAGCACGGCGGGCAGGCGCCCCAGCGGGAGCTCACGGAATTTCTGCGGGCGAAGCCCTCCACCGTCAACGGAGTTCTGGACCGGATGGAGGAGAAAGGACTGGTGCGGCGCAGCGTCATCGGTGAGGACGCCCGGCGGCGGCTCATTACCCTGACGGACAAAGGCAGGGAACAGCAGTCCCGGTTTACGGAGAGCTTTCTGGCCAATGAGGAGGCCATGGTCCGGGGATTTTCCCCCGCGGAGCGGGAGACGCTGCTGGAGCTGCTGGAGCGAATCGTTGAGAATTTGAAGGAGGAACTGCGTACATGATCAAGAAACTGTGGCCCCACGCCAGGCCATACGGAAAGTGGATCGCCGCCGGGGTGCTGTGCAGCGCGCTGGAGGCGGTGTTTGAGCTGCTGATTCCCCTGGTGATGAGCGATATTGTGGACATCGGCATCAAAAACGCCGACCAGGGCTACATTCTGCGCCAGGGCGGGGTTATGGTGGCCATGGCCATGGTATCTCTGGCCCTGGGACTGGGGGCGGCGGTGCTGTCCTCCGTGGCGGGCCAGGGGTTCGGCGCCAATCTCCGCCGGGCGGAGTACGATCACATCCAGGAGTTCGCGTTCTCCAACATTGAGAAATTCTCCACAGCCTCCCTGGTGACGCGGCTCACCAGCGACGTCAACGCCATGCAGATGACGCTGATGATGGGAATGCGGCTGCTGGTGCGGGCTCCGGTGATGCTGGTGTCGGCCCTGGTGCTGTCCATCCGCATCAGCCTGCGGCTCAGCGGCGTGTTTCTGGTGGCCATGCCGCTGCTGCTGATTGCTGTGGCGGTGATTTTGACCCGGGTGGGCCCCATGTTCCGCTCCCTCCAGGAGAAGACCGACGCGCTGAACCTGGTGGTGCAGGAGAACCTGGCGGGCATCCGGGTGGTGAAGTCCTTCGTCCGGGAGGAGCATGAGAAGGAGAAGTTTGCCGCCCGGAACCACGACTTGAAGGACATCTCCCTGCGGGCCTTCGGCGTGGTGGTGGTCAATATGCCCATCATGATGCTGATTGTCTACGGCACGATCATCGCCGTCATGTGGTTCGGCGGGCAGATGGTGTACGCCGGGACTCTGGAGGCGGGGAAGCTCATGACCTACTTCACCTATATTACCCAGATTATGATGTCCCTGATGATGGTCTCCATGATCTTCATGATGCTCAGCCGCTCCGCGGCCTGCGCCCGCCGCATCGTGGAGGTGCTGGAGGAGACGCCCGCCATCACCGATGAGGCTGCGGAGACGGACACGGACGGGGAGGGCCGGCGGGTCCCCGCCGCCGTGAAGGACGGCAGTATCGACTTTGACCACGTCTCCTTCAAGTACAACGCGGGGAACGCGGAGTGGGTGCTGCGGGACGTGAGCCTCCACATTCCCTCCGGCGCCACCGTAGGCATCCTGGGGGGCACCGGCAGCGCCAAGACCACCCTGGTGTCCCTGATCCCCCGGCTCTACGAGGCCGGCGAGGGCACGGTGTCTGTGGGGGGGCGGCCGGTGGGGGCCTACACCATGGAGCACCTGCGGGACGCGGTGAGCATGGTTTTGCAGAAGAACACGCTCTTCTCCGGCACCATTCGGGAGAACCTCCTGTGGGGAGACCCCGACGCCTCGGAGGAGGCGCTGTGGGCCGCCTGCCGGGCCGCCTGCGCCGACGAGTTTTTGGAGCGGATGCCCGACGGGCTGGACACCGACCTGGGCCAGGGGGGCGTCAACGTCTCCGGCGGGCAAAAGCAGCGGCTGTGCATCGCCCGGGCCATTTTGAAAAAGCCCAAGGTGCTGATTCTGGACGACTCCACCAGCGCCGTGGACACGGCCACGGACGCCAAGATCCGTCTGGCCTTTGCCAATGAGCTGAAAGACGCTACCAAACTTATCATCGCCCAGCGGGTGGCCTCCGTGCGGGACGCGGACCTGATCCTGGTGATGGACGCCGGCCGCGTCGCCGCCCAGGGGACCCATGAGGAGCTGATGGAGAGCTGTGAAATTTACCGGGACGTGTATCAGTCCCAGCAGGAGGGGGTGAGCATCGGTGGCTGAGAATAAAAGACCCATGGGGCCGGGCGGCCCGGGCCATCACGGGCCCAGAGGCGGCTTCCAAAAGCCCAAGAATCTTCGCGCCACCCTGGGGAAGCTCATGGCCTACCTGGGGCGCTATCAGGCGCTGCTGGCGGTGGTGGTGGCGCTGCTGTGCCTCAGCTCCGCCTGCACCGTGGGGGGCTCCTACCTCATCAAGCCCCTGATCAACGACTATATCCTGCCGGGGGATTTCCCGGGCCTGGCGAGGATGCTGTGCCTGATGGCGGCGGTATACATCGCGGGGGCGGTCTGCTCCTTCGGCTACGCCAGGATTATGGTGCACATCTCTCAGACCTGCGTGGCCAGGATCCGGGCGGATCTGTTTGAGCGGATGCAGAAGCTGCCGCTGAAATACTTCGACGCCCACACCCACGGCGAGCTGATGAGCCGCTATACCAACGACATCGAGACCATCTCCGAGGCGCTGAACAACAGCTTTGGCAGCGTGGTCTCCTGTACGCTGAACTTTCTGGGCACCATCGCCATGATGCTGGTCCTCAGTCCCCTGCTGACTTTGATTACCTTCGCCGTGCTCGGGGTGATGCTGCTGGTGGTCAAGACCATCGGCGGCCGCAGCCGGCGGTACTTCGCCGCCCAGCAGAGCGCTCTGGGAGCGGTCAACGGCTACATTGAGGAGATGATCGAGGGCCAGAAGGTCATCAAGGTCTTCAACCATGAAAACGCCGCCAGAGAGGGGTTTTATGCCCGGAACGAGTCCTACCGCCAGGCGGCCTGCCGGGCCCACGCCTACGCCGGGGCCATGATGCCCGCCATGGGCAACCTGAACTATATCAACTACGCCATCAGCTGCTGTCTGGGCGCCGTGTTCGCCATTCACAGCGGCGGGGCCTTCCGGCTGGGAGACCTGGGCGCCTTTCTCCAGTACACCCGGCAGGTGGGCCAGCCCGTCACCCAGATCTCCCAGCAGATGAACACCATTCTCTCCGCCGTGGCCGGCGCGGAGCGGGTCTTTGAGGTGATGGAGACCCCGCCGGAGACCGACGAGGGGAAGGTGACGCTGGTGCGGGCGGCGGAGGACGCCTCCGGCAAGCTCGCCAGAGTCCACTACGACAACAACGCCTGGGCCTGGCTGAAGCCCGACGGGACGCTGGTTCCCCTCCGGGGAGACGTGCGGTTTGACCATGTGGTGTTCGGCTACAACGAGGAGCGCGTTATCCTGGACGACATCTCTCTCTTCGCCAAGCCCGGGCAGAAGATTGCCTTCGTGGGCTCCACCGGCGCGGGCAAGACCACCATTACCAGTCTGATCAACCGCTTTTATGAGATTCAGAGCGGCGCCATCACCTATGACGGCATCGACGTGCGGGACATCGCCAAGGACTCCCTGCGCCGGTCCCTGGGGGTGGTCCTCCAGGATACCCGCCTCTTCACCGGCACCGTGGCGGACAACATCCGCTACGGCCGGCTGGATGCCACGGACGAAGAGGTGGAGGCCGCGGCGAAGCTGGCGGGGGCCGACGTTTTTATCCGCCACCTGCCCAGGGGATACGATACCGTCCTCAGCGGCGACGGCGGCAGCCTGAGCCAGGGGGAGCGGCAGCTTTTGAACATCGCCCGGGCGGCCTGCGCCAACCCGCCGGTGCTGATTTTGGATGAGGCCACCAGCTCCATCGACACCCGGACGGAGAAGCTGATTGAGCGGGGCATGGACCGGCTCATGGCGGGGCGGACGGTATTCGTCATTGCCCACCGGCTCTCCACAGTCCGCAACGCCAGGGCCATCATGGTGCTTGAACAGGGGAAGATCATCGAGCGGGGCGACCACGACGATCTGATTGAGCAGCACGGAAGATATTACCAGCTGTACACCGGCCAGGCGGAGCTGGCGTGACGGGAGAGATCACAAAAGAGACGGCATGGCCGGCGCCATGCCGTCTCTTGCTCATCTTCGGGCTATTTCCCGGCCTCCTCATCCCGGTGGGGCAGGGTAAAGGTCACCGGCGGAAATTCAAACGCCGGCCCCTCCGCATACCTCCCGTCCGGCCGGGCCCTTCCCGTTACCTGGTAGAACTCGTCCGTATAGCGGAGCTTGCTCCGGTCAAAACCGGCCTGGAGGGCCCTGACGTATTGGTAGGGCTCCTCCATGGGCTCCAGGCGAAAGGCCTGCCGGATTTGCTCCAACACCGCCGTCCGTTCCGGCGGCGTCTCGTCTTCCGCCAGAAACGACTGGAACTGCGCCTCCGTCCACCAGACGATCTGCTCAATGGCGGCGGCGGTGCCGCAGGAGAGAAGCAGGCGGAGAAAGTCCCGGAAATTTGCCGCCAGGGGGTAGACGTACTCCTCTGTACAGCTCTCCGGGTTTACGGCGAAGACCGTCTCCCCATAGCCCCGGATGAAGCAGTAGTGGACGCTGTTTTCCCAGCCGATGATACGGGCGCCCTTAGGCGTGCAGAAGCAGCCGCCCTTGGCGTCCCCCTTTTCCAGGCTGATCCAGGACCCGTCCAGGCCCAATGTTTCGTACCTTTGAAAATCAGTCATATGCGCCCCCTCAATACCGGCCCGCCCAGTCTACCATCAGCAGCACCGGCAGCGTCCACAGCAGCAAAAAGAGCTCCAGGGCCAGGGGCGTCAGCAGGGCGTACTGCTGTAAAAACACCAGATAGAAGGCCAGCAGCGTCCCCGCCGCGCTGCCCAGCAGGGAGAAGACGGCGGAGCGGCGCACCGCCCGGCACATCCGGCGGCTGCCCACCACCGTCTCGGCGTAGGGCAGCAGGCCCTCCCGGAAGATCAGCGCCCGGGGAAGGCCCCGGTCCTTCTCCGCCTCGCTGAGCGCCACCCGGACGGTCAGGCTTGGGAACTCCACTTTCACGCCCTTGTGGAACTTCCGCCGCAGCAGCTCTGGGACGATATTGGGGTCCCTGGCGGCCAGGATGGGACAGACGCGGCTCCGGGCCATCATCCGCAGGGCGAAGTCCACATTTTCCGAGGCGTTGTACTTCACGGCGAACACGGCGATGAGGTGGCGGTCCACGGACAGAAACAGCCCGGTTTTCAAATTGATGTCCCCGGGAAGGCGCACGTCCATTTTCCGCATGAAGGAGGCGGTGCCCATGAGGATGGACTCTCCCCGAATGATGCCGGACCAGCCGCCCTCCTCGTAAAAGGCGAAGCCGGAGACCTCCTCGTAGCTGCCCAGCTCGCTGCGCAGCAGTTCGTCAAACAGCCGCTCCAGACCGCTGCCGGCGGCCCGGGCCATGGAGGCGGCGTAGGAGATCGCGGCGGGCAGCGTCTCGCCAAAGACCTTCACGCCCCCCAGCTGGATGGTGCCCGGGGGAAAGAGGTCGGCGTCCGTCAGAATCATCTTTCTTCTCCGGCTGATCCGCTCCGCGCCGGACCATCCCGCCACGGCGCAGCCTGCCTTTTGCAGATGGCGGGCCAGATTGCCGTAGGCCAGTCCCCAGCCCAGGGGCAGGGAAAACGCGGCTCCCGCCGCCAGGATGGCGGACCAGTTCAAAAAGAAGTCGTCTCCCCGACCCTGGCCCAGGGAGCTCAAGCCCGCGAATACCGCGGAGGCCGCCAGCACCAGAGGCAGAAAGGCGGCCTGCCAAAGAACCGCGCCGCTGTCCCGCACGGCGGCGGTATAGAACCCGTGGACGGCGCCCCGCTGCTTGCAGGCTCCCTGGGGGGTATCCGTCACCAGATAGGGGGGATCGTCGTCCAGGGAGGCGGAGCGGAAGGTGTCGTACATTCCGCCGCTCTCCCGCGCGCAGGCCCACAGGGCAAAGACCAGCCCCAGGCAGCTGACGGCGGCGTAAGGCATAGCATCTGTCCGCTGGGTTTCCATCAGGCGGCACACGCAGTCCGCCGCGGACACCAGGGCGGAGAGGGAGATCAGCAGCTCGCCGGTGCAGCGGCCCCTGGCCAGCAGCTTTGCCGCCTTGACAAAGACATGGCGGCAGAGCAGAGCCGTCACCGCCAGACACGCGAGCAGCAGATAGGTCTGCCGCCGGGGATCGCCGCTCCAGCCGGGCACGGCCACGCCGAAGCGCTCCAACGCCAGCAGCGCCGTGGGAACCAGGGCGGCAATGGCCGCCGCGGGCAGGACGCGCCTGCGGCGGTGAAAATCCGCGCGGCACTCCGCCGCCTCCCGGAACAGCTCCGGCTCCGGGCCAATGGGCTCCGGGTCCGGCTCGGGCTGGGGCTCCGGGGGGCCGTAGAGCTGCTCCGTCTCCTCCAGGGGCTTCCGGGAGAAGAGGCCCCGGCGTCTGGGAGGCAGAAGGGGTTCCGCCGCCGTCTCTTCGATCACCGAGCTGACGGTGCTGCCCACCATGTCCTCCAGGGACACGGGGCGGGGGGCCTTGGGCAGGGCCATGTCCAGGATGTCCATCTCTATCGTAGGTGCGGCGGGCTCCTTCAAGGAGGGGTCTGCCAGAATGTCCTCCAGTCTGGGCTCCTCCTCCGGTGTGGATTCCTCCGCCGGCAGGGGGGGCTCCTTTGACGGGGGCGTCTCCTCCGGCGGGGGAGGCGGGACGGGTTCCGGTTGGGGCGGCTTCCTCTCCGGCGGCAGGGGCTGCGCTTCGGGGGATACCGGCTGGGGAGGCGGCTGCGCCTGGTCCGGAGGGAGAGGCGGGACATCCTCCTCCGGCGGGGTCTTCGCGCCTTTTAAAAGCATTTGCTCCAGACTGCCGCCAAACTCCGCCAGGATCTCCTCCAGGGAGTAATCCTCGTGGGAGGCGGGAACGTCCGTGGCGTTTTCCAGGCCGTATTGGGTTTTCTTATCCTTGGGGTCCATAGGCGTTCTCTCCTCAGCCGATCCGCTGGCGGACCGCTTCGTACAGCAAAATGGCCGCGGCGGCGGAGGCGTTCAGGGAGGAGAGCTTTCCCCGCATGGGAATGCTGACCAGGAAGTCGCAGTTTTCCGCCGCCAGGCGGGTCATGCCCGTCCCCTCGCTGCCGATGACGATGGCGGCGGGGCCCTTGAGATCGGCGGTGTACAGGGCGGTATCGCCGTCCGCCGCCGTGCCGAAGACCCATACGCCCTGCTTTTTCAGGTCCTTCAGCAGGGCGGGGATGTTGGGCACCCGGGCTACCGGCACATGGGCCACCGCTCCGGCGGAGGTCTTGGCCACAATAGCCGTCAGCCCCGCGCTGCGGCGCTTGGGGATGATGACCCCGTGGGCTCCGGCGCACTCGGCGGTGCGGATGATGGCCCCCAGGTTCTGGGGATCGGAGATCTCGTCGCAGACCACGACGAGGGGGGGCTCCCCCCGGTCGGCCGCGGCCCGGAGGATGTCCTCCACGCCGGCGTACTCCCGCACGGCGCTGAGCGCGATGACGCCCTGATGGGCGTGGGTGCGGCTCATGGCGTCCAGCTTCCGCCGGTCCGCCTCCACCACCACGATGCCCGCCGCCCGGGCCTTGGAGGCCACGTGGCCCAGGGTGCGGTCCGTCTCCCCCTTTTGCAGGTAGATCTTATCAATGGCGGTTCCCGCCCGCAGAGCTTCGATAACGGCGTTGCGTCCTTCGATGACGCCGTCGGCTTCGGCGGTGAGGCCGTCTCTTCTCTTTTCGTCCATAGTGTCTCCCTCGCAGAAAATTTTGTCGCATTTGAAACTCAGTATACCATACAAACGCGGGACATTAAAGTGGAATTCATAGAAATTTCATAGAAAAAACAGCCCTGGTCCTTGTAGCTTCTGCGGTTGTGTGTTATACTGCAATATACTGTCCGCCATATAGGCATATGGGGGACCACCGTTATTTTCGGATATTTTTCCCCTGAAAGGAGTTCCAATAAATGGATCAAAACGACAACAAGAACAAACGCGGCGGCGGAAAAAGCGGCGGCAATTGGCGGGGCGTTGTGCAGCTGGTGTGCTGGGCGCTGCTGCTGACCATCGTCATCAGCTACGCCTCCACCTACATGACCAGCGCGGGCCGTCAGGCCTCCTCTGTGGAGCTGGAGTACAGTGATTTTCTGGATATGCTGCAATTCGGCGACGTTGCCTCCATAGATTTTGACAACGCCGAGAGCATCCTGATCATCACGCCGGTGGACGGGTACGTCTACACCGACAGCGAGGGCAGGGAGTACGCCAAGACCACCCTGGAGGACGGGACCCACGCCTACACCGTCGCCGATGAACAGGGGCGGAAGCAGCAGATCTCTCTGCGGCTTTTTACGGTGCAGCTGGAGTCCTACGAGAGGGTCATTGAACGCGTGGAGGAGATTGACGCCCTGTCCGGCGGCACTGAAAGGGGCGCCGGCATCCGCGTCAACAAGAACTATCAGGCCCAGGTCAGCCCCATCATGCTCTTCCTGGTGGAGTACATTCTGCCCTTCGTCATTTTGATGCTGGTGTTCATGCTGGTGATGCGCTGGGTGGCCAGCAAGAGCGGCATGGGGGGCATGGGCGGCATCGGCGGCGTGGGCAAGTCCAACGCCAAGGTGTATATGGAGAAGCAGACCGGCGTCACCTTCGCCGACGTGGCGGGCCAGGACGAGGCCAAGGAGTCGTTGACGGAGATCATCGACTTTCTCCACAACCCCGGCAAGTACACCGAGATCGGCGCCAAGCTTCCCAAGGGCGCGCTGCTGGTGGGCCCTCCGGGCACCGGCAAGACGCTGCTGGCCAAGGCCGTGGCCGGCGAGGCCAACGTGCCCTTCTTCTCCATCAGCGGCTCCGACTTTGTGGAGATGTTCGTGGGCGTGGGCGCCTCCCGTGTCCGGGACCTCTTTAAGGAGGCCAGCAAGGTGGCCCCCTGCATCGTGTTCATCGACGAGGTGGACACCATCGGCAAGTCCCGTGACAACCGCATGGGCGGCAACGACGAGCGGGAGCAGACATTGAACCAGCTCCTGGCGGAGATGGACGGCTTCGACCCCACCAAGGGCGTCATCCTTCTGGCGGCCACCAACCGCCCGGAGGTGCTGGACCAGGCGCTGCTGCGGCCCGGCCGGTTCGACCGGCGCATCACCATTGACCGGCCCAATCTGGCGGGGCGCGTCGCCACGCTCCAGGTCCACACCCGGAATATCAAGCTGGCCGAGGATGTGAACCTCAAGAAGGTGGCCCTGGCCACCGCCGGCTGCGTGGGGGCGGACCTGGCGAACCTGGTGAACGAGGCGGCGCTGCGGGCCGTCCGCAAGGGGAGGAAGCTGGTGAGCCAGGAGGATATGCTGGCCGCCTTTGAGCTGGTGATCGCCGGTACGGAGAAAAAGGGCAGCGTCCTCACGGAGTTTGAGAAGAAGCTGGTGGCGTACCACGAGGTGGGCCACGCCATGGTGGCCTATAAGCAGAAGAACACCGAGCCGGTGCAGAAGATCACCATCGTTCCCCACACCCAGGGCTCCCTGGGCTACACGCTGCTGATGCCCGAGGAGGACAAGACGGAGCTGCGGACAAAGGACGAGCTGATGGCCAAGATCACCGTCTCCATGGGCGGCCGGGCCGCCGAGGAGGTGGTGATGGACACCATGACCAACGGCGCCTCCCAGGACATTCAGGACGCCACCAACGTGGCTAGGAACATGGTGGCCATGTTCGGCATGAGCGACGAGTTCGGCATGATGGCCCTGGCCTCCCGGAGGAATCAGTACCTGGACGGCGGCTACGGCATGGACTGCGCCCAGGACACCGCCGCCCGGATGGA
>CAJUDV010000024.1 GCA_910585385.1 uncultured Oscillibacter sp.
TCTGCACAGGCACACCATTCATCGACACCTACGCAAACCCACATTCTGCAAGCGGCCTTGAAGTGCCGATCAGGGGAATGTTCAACGAGCAGTTTGCCGCCACCACTTCCGAAGAAATCCGAAAGACATTCAAAATGAAGCGGGAGCGCGGCGAGTTTATCGGAGCATTTGCCACATACGGTTACAAGAAAGACCCCAACGATAAAAACAGCCTTTTGATAGATGAAGAAGCGGCGGAAGTCGTAAGAAGCATTTACCACTGGTTTGTGAATGAGGGGTACAGCAAAATGGGGATTGCAAAAAGGCTGAACAACATGGGAGAGCCGAACCCCGAAGCCTACAAAAAGAAAAAGGGCTTAAAGTATAACAATCCCAATTCCAGCAAAAACGATGGTCTATGGTCTGCCAGCACGGTTGCAAGGATATTGCAGAATGAGATTTATACCGGCGTGATGGTGCAGGGACGGCATCGCATCATCAGCTACAAAGTACACAAGCAAATCGCTGTTCCCGAAGATGAATGGTTTGTTGTCCCAAACACCCACGAAGCAATCATTGACAGGGAAACCTTTGAAAAAGCACAAGCCCTGCACAAGCGCGACACAAGGACAGCACCGGGCAGGCAGGATGTCTATATTTTGTCTGGCTTTGTCCGCTGCGCTGACTGTAAAAAGGCGATGCGGCGAAAAACCGCCCGCAATCTGGCTTACTATGCTTGCCGCACGTTTACTGACAAAAAGACTTGCAGTAAACATTCTATCCGGCAGGACAAGCTGGAAGAAGCGGTTTTAGCTGCCCTGCAAGTGCAGATCGCATTGGTAGACAAACTGTCGGAAGAAATCGAGCGGATAAACAACGCGCCTGTTATCAACCGGGAAAACAAGCGGTTGACCCTTGCGTTGAAGCAGGCAGAGAAACAGCTAAAGCAATATCATGACGCTTCCGACAGCTTGTACCTTGATTGGAAAAGCGGCGATATTACCAAAGAGGAATACCGCCGCTTAAAAGGCAAGATTGCCGAGCAGATTGCCCAGCTTGAACAAAACATTTCTTATCTAAAAGAGGAAGTGCAAGTGATGGCTGACGGCATCGACACCGACGACCCCTATCTTACTGCTTTTCTAAAGCACAAGAATATCCAAACCCTTAATCGCGGTATCGTGGTGGAATTGGTCAATATGGTTTGGGTGCATGAAAACGGGGAAATAACGGTAGACTTCAATTTTGCCGACGAGTATCAACGCATACTTGATTACATTGAGAACAATCACAACATTCTTACGGTGATAGAGCGAAAGCCTGCGATATAGCAGGCTTAATGCCCATCACCAAGCAAGAGCTATTGTTGTGCATAAATAAGCGGCGCAGTGGGCCCTGTGGGACCGGCGGGGCCCGCAGCGCCAGTGGCTCCGTCAATGCCGGGAGAACCTTCCGGACCGGCAGGGCCGGTGGCTCCCGTAGCGCCGGCGGCTCCCGTGGCACCTGTTGCGCCGGTGGCTCCCGTGGCGCCGGCAGGGCCGCCGGCAGGGCCCGTGGGGCCGGTGGGACCGGTGGGGCCGGTGGGCCCCTGCATGGGAGAGGCCGTCAGGGCGCCCTGCATCTTCGATTTGAGGAAGAGCTGGTTCTGCACGGCGGTCTCCAGCATGCTGCGGACGCTCTCGTTGGCGGACAGCACGTCGCTGACCGTGGCGGCGGGCCCGCTGAGACCGGGCAGGGTCCCGAGAATATATTGCAGTTTCTCGCCCTCGGCGTTGAGGATATGGCTCAGTCCAAGCTCTTCCATAGCGATGGAGGAGAGAATCTGATTGACGGCGTCTTCCCGCTGAATGGGCGGGTCGACTGTGGGAAAGCTGGGCAGGGACATATGAGAATCTCCTTTCAAACAGGAGGCGTTTGCCGTGGATGCGCCGGTACGGCGGCGGGGGAGGGCAGCTCCCCGCGGCGGAACGCCCGGGGCATCCTATGCGGTGCCGCCGGCGTGGGTTCCAGGCGGAACGGCTCCCCTTTGAAAGGCATAGGATGGAGCGGCGGCACGTGGCCGCACACCGCCGCCCCGGCCCAGGGCCCCGGCGGCCTATGGAGTTTTGAATATGTCTATGCCTTCCTTTCCGCCTAACGGCGCGGATATGACACGGGAGGAAGCTCTGACGATGATTATCGCGTCCATCGCCATGGAGGAGCTTGCCCTGAGCCACATCCTCAACGCCGAGGGCGAGAAGCTGCAGTACGTTTTGGGAACCCTGCCAGGGACAAAGCCCTGCGCCAGTCCTCAGGATGTGCTGGCAGTCAATAAAAGCGTCACCGCCCTGCTGGAGGCGGTGACCCAGAACCAGATGCTGCTGAAAAGCAAGCTGGAGAAGGCGCTGGAGGCCTGTCCGCCGCCGGCGCCGCCCGTCCCCCCAAGCCCGCCTCCCATACCGCCCTGCGGCCCTTGCTGTCCGCTCCCCTGCCCTGAAAGGCCGGAGGCGCGGGAAAAGAGCGTCCTCCAGCTGGCGGGCCAGCGGGAGGGGATGCTGTGGAACCAGGGCTGCCGCCTTTCCTGGCGCCGGCGGGTCCTGCGGGGAGAGGACATTCGCTGGAGCCGGGATGCTCCGACCCAAATCCGGCTGAACCCGGGTAAGGCGTATGCTGTCCAGTACACACTGAACGTCTGCCCCATGCACCCCTCGGAGGAGACGGGGACTATCCTGCTCCGTCAGACGCCCTGCGGCGCGTTTACGGAGGCGCTGCCCCTGCGCTTTTCCATGGAGCGGTTTTCGGGCCGGGCGCAGACGCTGCGCTATGCCGCCGTGCTGTATCCCTGCGTGGAAAATGGCGGGGAGGCGGAGCTCTCCCTGGTGCTGGATGCCGGAAGCCCCCTCTGCGTGGAGCGGGCGGCCCTGGACGTGACGGAGCTTTGAGCCGCTGAGATGAACAAAAGGCGCGCCGGCTGGGCCGGCGCGCCTTTTTGATCCGCCGGGAGGGGCTGTTCCGGCGTTTTCTCGAAAGAGGTTGATCTATTTTCCGGAGTACCGGAAAACGGAAAAATAGAGGTTGAAATCCAACCGTGTTTTCTATATAATGATGTCAGATTCCTGCAAAAAAGGGCGTTTGCCGGAGGCGGCGGGGCCCAACGCGGAGAGGGGAGACAGCGCATTGGAAGAGTTCTTGAGAATGGAACATGTCAGCAAGCGGTTCGGCGACTTCTACGCCAACAAGGACATCAATCTCACTGTCTACAAGGGTGAGGTGCTCACCCTGCTGGGAGAGAACGGCGCGGGAAAGTCCACGCTGATGAACGTCCTGATCGGTCTCTATCAGCCCACGGAGGGCAGCATCTACTTAAACGGCAAAAAGGTCCGCATCGACTCTCCGGCCCAGGCGGTGAAGCTGGGCATCGGCATGGTGCACCAGCACTTCATGCTGGTGGAGGCCATGACGGTGTTTGAGAACATCATCCTGGGGGACCGGAACACCAAGGGGGTCTTCATCGACCGGGAGGCCCGGAAGAAGGAGATTCTGGAGCTCTCCGCCCGGTATGGCCTGGAGGTGGAGCTGGACCGTCCCATCACGGAGATCGCCGTGGGCGCACAGCAGCGGGTGGAGATTTTAAAGGCCCTGTACCGGGGCGCGGAGCTCCTGGTGCTGGACGAGCCATCGGCGGCCCTGACGGACATCGAGGTGGAGGGCCTCTTCAAAATTATGCGGAAGCTGACGGAGGAGGGCAAGAGCGTCATCTTCATCAGCCACAAGATGCGGGAGGTGCTGCATATCTCCGACCGCATCACCATTCTCCGTGCCGGCGAGGTGGTTACCACCCTCAAGCGGGAGGAGACCGACGGACAGGCCCTGGCCAACCTGATGATCGGCCGGGAGCTGGCCCCATCCCAGTATGTCAAGGTGGAACAGGCCGGAGAGCCGGTGATCCAGCTCAAGGGCGTGGACTTCCAGAAGACCTCCAAGCACAACGGCCTCAGCGGCGTCAGCCTCACCGTGGGCCGGGGGGAGATCGTAGGCATCGCCGGTGTGGACGGCAACGGCCAGAGCCAGCTGGCCCAGGTGGTCACCGGTGTGCTGACGCCGGACGCCGGCACGGTGGACATGAAGGGGTCCCAGGTGGCCCAGTTCACCCCCAACGGCTTTATCCTGGAAAACGTGTCCCATATTCCGGAGGACCGCAATAAGATGGGCCTCATCGGGGAGATGTCCGTGAAGGACAACATCGTGCTCAAGACCACGGAGACCCAGGCGTTTTCCAGCGCCAAGGGCCTGGTATTAAAAAAGAAGGCCATCCGGGACTACGCCCTGGAGATGCAGAAAAAGTATGATATACGCTGTACCTCCGTGGAGCAGGAGGCCCGGAACCTCTCCGGCGGCAACCAGCAAAAGGTCATCCTGGCCCGGGAGCTGGAGGGGGAGCCGGACCTGCTGGTGGCGGTGCATCCCACCCGGGGCTTGGATATAGGCGCCACCCGCTTCATCCATGACACGATGATCAAGGCCCGGGACCGGGGCTGCGGCGTGCTGCTGGTGTCCGCGGATTTTGACGAGATCCTGGAGGTCTCCGACCGCATCGTCGTCATGTTCGAGGGACAGGTCATGGGTGTGTACCCCGGCAAGAATCCTCCCATTGAGGAGATCAGCCTGGCCATGGCCGGCAAGTGAGGAGGGGGAACCATGAAAAATAAGTTTGTCAATATTCTGGTGCCGCTGATCTCCGTGCTGCTGGCCTTTGTCATCGGCTGCGTTGTCATGGCGGCCCTGGGAGCCAATCCCTTTGTGGCGCTCCAGGCGCTGTGGACCGGCGCCTTTGGCAGCATGCGGAACGTGGGCACCACGCTGGCCCGCTCCACGCCGCTGATTTTCACAGGTCTTTGCGCGTGCTTTGCCTACCGGTGCGGCGTGTTCAACCTGGGCGGCGAGGGACAGTTCATCATCGGCGCGGTGGTCTGCTGCTTCATCGCCACCCGCAGCGGACTGGAGGGGCCTGCGGCCATTGTGCTGTGCCTGGCGGCCGGCGCCCTGGCCGGCGGCCTCTGGGCGGCTATCCCCGGCGTATTGAAAATTTACCGGGGTCAAAACGAGATGATCATCTCCATCATGCTCAACTACGTGGCCACCCTCTTTATGGGCGTGGTGTATACCAACTGGCTCCGGGACGGCACCGTGCCCCAGACGGCTCCGGTGCCCGACGCCACTAAGCTCAGCCGTCTTTTCGGATTGCGGGTCACTACCGCATTTATTCTGGCCCTGGTGACAGGCTTTCTGATCTACTACTTTTTGTTCTACACCTCCAAGGGCTTTCAGCTCCGGGCGGTGGGTCTGAACATGACGGCGGCCCAGTTCAACGGCTTCGCCGTGAAGCGGTATATTTTAATGAGCTTTATCGTCTCCGGCGCCATCGCGGGCCTGGGCGGCAGCGCGGACCTCATGGGCACCCAGTACCGCCTCATCAACGGCTACGCCAGCGGCTACGGCTTTGACGGCGTGGCCATGGCCCTCATCGGCCAGCTTCACCCTCTTGCGACGATTCTGGTGGCCATTTTCTTTGCGGTGCTGCGGGTGGGCTCCACCACCATGCAGGCTGCCACCGGCGTGCCCACCAGCGTGTCCGACATCATTCAGGCCCTGGTGATCGTGTTCACCGTGGCGGGCCTGGCCATGGTGAGGCTGCCCCAGTTCAAGGCGGCCACCGCCCGGATGTTTGCAAAAAAGGAGGCCATGTAATATGGATTCCGCTTTCATTACCAACCTGATCCTTGCCAGCGTCCGTATGGCGACGCCGCTGATCTTTTTGTCCCTGGCGGAGTTGTACTCCCAGCGGGCGGGCCTGGTCCACATCGGTCTGGAGGGCCTGGCGGCTATCGGCTCCCTGGCAGGCTTTCTGGTGAGCCTGATCACGGGAAATCCCCTGCTGGGCGTGCTGGCCGGCGCAGCGGTGGGCATCCTGGTGAACATGATCTACGCCTACGCCACCGTTAACCTCTGCGCTGAACAGATCGTCTACGGCATGGCCATCAACATCTTCGCCCCGGCCCTGGCGGCCTTCATCTACCGAGTCTATTTCGGCGCGGGCAGTGAGCTGGTGCAGGTGGGGTTGATGACCACCCTCTCCGCTCTGCTGGGCGTCACCTCCGACAACTTCGTGGTGCGGCTGTTGCTGGACCAGACCCCCATGGTATATCTGGCCTACGGCCTGGTAATCTTCACCGCCGTCTACTTTAACAAGACCAAGTCCGGCCTGAACTACAAGGCCGTGGGCGAGTATCCCAAGGCCGCCGCCACGTTGGGCATCAACGTGGTGGGGGTGAAGTACGCCGCCAGCGTTATCTGCGGCGCTCTGGCCGGCATCGGCGGCGCGTATCTCACCACCTGCTACTCCACCACCTACACCGATGGCAACGTGGCCGGCCGCGGCTTTATCGCCCTGGCGGCGGTGATCTTCGGCCGCTGGAGCGCCGGCGGCGTGCTGCTGGCCTGTCTGTTCTTCGGCTTTTGTGACGCCCTGCAGATCCGCCTCCAGGTGGGCAGCTACGGCATCCCCTATCAGTTCTTTCAGATGATCCCTTACATCGCCACCGTGGTGGTGCTGACGGTGATCGGCATGAAAAAGGCGGGCCCCAAGGGCGTGGGCAAGCCCTATCTCCGGGAACAGCGCTGAACACAGTGAGGACAGGCGCGGACCTGTTTTCATATAGAAGTACAAACGTGACAAAACAAGGAGGAACATTGGAATGAAGAAGATCTTTGCATTGATCCTGACCCTGGCCATGGTGCTGAGCCTGGCCGCCTGCGGCGGCGGGAACAGCGGTTCTGGCAGCTCCGGCGACGGCGGCGCCACGCCCCCTGCCGGCGGCAGCAGCGACGGCAAGACCTACAAGGTGGCCATGATCTGCGACTCCAGCATCTCCGACGGCGGCTGGGGCATGGCCTGTTACAACGCCATGGTGGACGCTGCCGCCAAGTACGGCTGGGAGACCGAGGTCTCCGACAGCATCGCTCAGTCCGCCTACTACGAGAGCATCGTGGCCTTCTGCGACCTGGGCTATGACCTGATCTACGCCCCCGGCAACCAGTATACCGACGCCATCCTCCAGGCCGCGGAGGAGTATCCCGACATCGCCTTCGCCCTGCTCAACGGCGGCGCGGACACCCCCGCCAAGGCTGCCAACTCCAACGTCACCTCTCTGCTGCCCGACTCCCAGCAGGTCGGCTGGATCGCCGGCATCCTGGCGGGCCTCATGACCGAGACCGGCAAGGTGGCCTTCATTGGCGGCATGGAGATCGACACCACCAAGGGTAAGTACGCCGGCTTCGTGGAGTCCGCCGAGTACGTAGGCCAGCAGGAGGGCAAGACCGTGGAGGCCCTGGATGTGGTCTACTCCGGCGATTTCAGCGCCTCCGACAAGGGCATTGAGTTTGCCAAGGCCATGATGGACCAGGGCGCGGATGTCTTCTTCGGCGACGCCTCCGCCGTGGACTCCGGCGCCCGTCAGGCCATTGACGAGGCCAACGCCGCCGCCGGCTCCGTGAAGGTCTACGACATCGCCCAGCCCGGCGACTTCCTGGGCCAGAACGAGTGCATCATCGGCAGCCAGGTGACGGACAACTCCGGCCTGGTGGGATTGTGCATGGAGGCTGTGGAAAACGGCACCTTCGGCGGCGAGACCATCTTTGGCACCATGCAGAACGGCGTGCTCTCCTGCGGCAAGCTCAGCGATCTGGTGCCCGCCGACGTGCAGGAGAAGTACAACAGCTATATCAGCCAGGTGATGGACGGCACGTTCATGCAGTGACGCCCGTCCGCCGCGTTTATGAGATCATACACGATAAAAAAGCAGGAAAAGCCCGCCGGTTCGGCGGGCTTTTCCGCTTTATAAAAACCGGGGAATATCTATTGCAAGAAGTTGGAAAATTATTCCTGACATATGCGTGCTTCTCTGGATTTTTTACAAAAATGACAAATTATTTGTGAAAAATATACAGATTATCTGGGATATGGTTGACGTTAACAGATGTCATATGGTAGAATAAGACCGCTTTTTCGGGGTGTGGTTTTCCGCCCTGTGACACAGTTGCGGCAAGCGGGGGTACCCCCGCTTCTTCCGCCGGTGAAACCGGCGGAAAATGAACTCTGAAAGGCACGAGAATCAGAACAAGAAGGAGAAAAGAAGCTATGAAAAAGGTATTCGCGCTGATCCTGACCCTTGCAATGGTCCTGTCCCTGGCCGCCTGCGGCGGTAAAGACGCCCCCGCCAGCAACGGCGGCGACGCCCCGCAGACCAACCAGGGCGACGCCGCCCCCGCTGAGGGCGACATCGAGGTCGCCGTTGTCCTCAAGACCCTGGCCTCCGAGTACTGGGGCTATGTGAAGACCGGCTGCGATGCCGCCGCCGCTGACCTGGGCGTGAAGGTCACCGTGGTGGGCCCCGGCGCTGAGAGCGACATCGAGGGCCAGGTCTCCATGATCGAGCAGCAGATCGGCGCCGGCTGCGACGCCATTGTCTGCGCTCCCAACGACGCCGGCGCTGCCACCGCCGCCCTCCAGGCCGCTATTGACCAGAGCATCCCCGTGCTGGCTGTGGACACCAACGTGGGCATCAGCGGCCAGACCTGCTTCGTGGGTACATCCAATGTGGACGCCGCCAAGGAAGGTGGCCTGTGGGCCGCCCAGCAGGCCGGCTCCGGTGCCAAGGCCGTTGTCATCTATGGCCAGGAGGGCGACAATACCTCCAATATGCGCCGCGAGGGTTATGAGGCTGCCTGCTCTGAGGCTGGCGTAGAGGTTCTTGCCGCGCTGTCCGGCCAGAACACCACCGACGGTGCCACCAAGACCATGGAGGACCTGCTGAACGCCTATCCCGGCCAGATCAACATCGTCCTGTGCCATAATGACGATACCGCCATCGGCGCCATGAACGCCTGCAAGTCCGCCGGCGTCAGCGACATCATCATCGTCGGCTTCGACGGCAACGAGTCCGCCGTGAAGCTGATCATGGACGGCGAGCTGGTGAAGGCCACTGTGGCCCAGCAGCCCTATGAGATGGGCTATCAGGTCGTTGAGGCCGCTGTGAAGGCCGTCAAGGGCGAGAGCGTGGATGAGGTCATCAACGCCCCCGTGCAGGTGGTCACCGCTGAGAACGGCCAGGCTTATCTGGACAATCTGGCCTCTATGAAGGGCTGAGCTCCCGACAAAATTCCATAAGCATCCGGAGGGCGGGGTGGTAAATTCGCCCCGCCCTCCGGCGGACTTTGGGGCCTGTTCCGAACCTTTGGCGGGCCGGCGCACGGCCGGCGCGGAAGGACCGGAACAGGGTCCGAGAGAAATCTGGAATAGAGAATCGAGGTAATTGCATGGGCGAGTACGTCGTCGAACTGAAAAATATCACCAAGCGCTTCCCAGGCGTTATCGCTTTGAAAAACATGTCCATCGGCATCAGGCCCGGAGAGATCCACGGCCTGATCGGCGAGAATGGCGCCGGCAAGTCCACCTTGATTAAGGTGCTCACCGGCGTACATAGCCCCGAGGAGGGGGAGATCTTTGTCGACGGCGAGAGGCGGACGTTCAGAAATCCCGTTCAGTCCCGGGAGGCCGGCATCGCCTGCGTCTACCAGGAGCTGAATATCGTCAAGCAGCTCCCTGTGACGGACAACGTGTTCATGGGCCGCGCCGTTAAAAAGGGCATCCTGCTGGACTATCCCCGGATGCACCGGGAGGCCGAGGAGGCGCTGAAATCCCTGGGCCACCCGGAGATTGACGTCCGCATGGAGTGCGGCAAGCTGGGCGTTGGCCAGCAGCAGATGGTGGAAATCGCCAAGGCCGTCTCCCTGGACGCCAAGCTCATCATCATGGATGAACCCACCTCCTCCCTGGGCAAGGAGGAGATCGCCCAGCTGATGGAGACTGTCCGGGGCCTCAAGGCCAAGGGCGTGGCCATCCTCTTTGTCTCCCACAAGCTGGAGGAGCTCTTTGAGCTCTGCGACCGCGTTACCGTCATGCGGGACGGTGAGCACATCATCACCAAGGACACCTGCGACCTCACCGAGGACTCCCTGATCACCGCCATGGTGGGCCGGACCCTGGAAAACCTCTATCCCAAGGAGTTTGGCGTCAAGGGCGATGTGTGGCTGGAGGCCCGGAACCTCAACGAGGCCGGCGTGCTCCACGACGTCTCCTTCCAGGCTCACGCTGGGCAGATCACCGGCTTTGCCGGCCTGGTGGGCGCGGGGCGGACGGAGACCATGCGGGCCATCTTCGGCGCCGATAAGCTGGACAGCGGCGAGATCTACGTCAAGGGCGAGAAGGTTTCTATCAGGACGCCCAAGGACGCCATCAACCGGAAGATCGCCTTCCTGACGGAGGATCGGAAGGGGCAGGGTCTGGTGCTCTCTCTGGACGTCCGCACCAATCTGATCCTGGCCAACATGAAGGGGTTCAGCAACGGTCCCTTCCTGAACAAATCCAGGATCGAGAAGTCGGGGAAGGAGAACGTGGAGGCGCTGAAAATCAAGACCCCTTCTTTGGACGAGGTCACGGCCCAGCTCTCCGGCGGCAACCAGCAGAAGGTGGTCATCGGAAAGTGGATGAATATCAACGCCGACATCTTTATCTTCGACGAGCCCACCCGCGGCATCGACGTGGGCGCCAAGATTGAGGTATACCGTGTGATGAATGACATGGTAAAGGCCGGAAAATGCGTCATCATGGTCTCTTCGGAGTTGCCGGAGATTCTGGCTATGAGCGACCATGTGGTGGTCATGCGGGGCGGCCGGGTTATGGCCAATGTGGAACGCGGCTCGGCGCACTTCAACTCCGAAGATATTATGAAAGCGGCCTGGGGAGGAGAGTTAAACTGATATGAAAAGCAAGAGTACTGTGAAAGAACTGCTGGAAAAGCTGGGGACTGTTCTGGCGCTTCTGATTTTGATCGTGATTTTCTGCATCGTCATGCCGGATAAGTTCCCCCGCATCGGCAACATCATGAACATCTTAAAGCAGGCGTCCATCAACTGCCTCATCGCCTCGGGTATGCTGTGCGCCCTGATCACCGCCGGCATCGACCTGTCCGTGGGCTCCAACTGCGTGCTGTGCACCTGCACCATCGGTGTGCTGGTCCAGAACTTCGGTGTGACCAACGCACTTATCCTGGCGGTCTGCGGTCTGGCGGTGAGCACCTTCGCCGGCTTTATCAACGGTACCCTGCTGACCCGGTTGGACCTGCCCCATCCCTTTGTGTCCACCATGGGCATGAAGAACGTGCTGCTGGGCGTGGCTCTGGTCATCACCGGGTCCAAGTCCATCGGTTTTACCAACACCGGCGTGGATGCTCTGATGTGGATCGGCGGCGGCTCCGTGTTCAAGTTCGGCACCTTCCCGGGTATCCCCGTCAGTTTCATCCTGGTAATCCTGGTGTTCATCCTCTTTGACATCTTCCTGAAAAAGTCCGCCCTGGGCCGTCAGATTTATTGCTGCGGCGGCAACCCCGAGGCGGCCCGGCTGTCTGGCATCCCCTCCAAGAACGTGCTGACCTTTGTGTATGCCCTGTCCGGCTTTATGGCGGGCCTCGCGGGCGTGGTGTCCGTGGGCCGTCTGGCCTCCGCCAACGCCAACGCCGGCACCACCTATGATAACGATGCTATCGCGGCCTGCATTGTGGGCGGCGCCTCCTTCACCGGCGGCAAGGGCACCATCTGGGGCACCCTCATCGGCGCCATGATCATGGCGGTGATCCGCAACGGACTGAACCTGATGGGTGCGTCCAACGACCTGCAGTACATCGTCATCGGCGCCGTGATTATCCTGGCCGTCACCATCGACGTGGTCCGCAACAAGATGGAGGCCAACGCCCGGAAGATGGCCGCCCAGTGATCTGGACTGTGGTTTTGGAAGTTTTGTAACGCAAAAAGGCATTAAGCAGCGCCGGCGTACCCGTGTTTGCGGGTACGCCGGCGTTTTAGAACCTGTATTCACAACCTACGGTCTGGCCGGTCTTTTTGCCGTCATACTACGTCGATTTTTCTTGCCATTCGTCAGGATGCCTGCGGAAAATCTCCTGGTCTGACAACAAAAATCCGCGGACATTCCGCATCCCCGGTTATGAATACAGGTTCTTATATCTAGACAGCGGGAGAGCGGGTCATTCCGCCTCTCGTTCCTTTTTGCGGTGCCGCCTGCGGTACTCCATGGGGCTGATGCCCTCCAGACGCCGGAAGCTCTGGGAGAAGTAGCTCAGAGAGGAAAATCCCAGGATTTGCGCGATCTGGGAGATGCTGTGGTCCGTCTCCCGCAGAAGGAAGCGGCTCTCCTGGATACGGCGGGCAATGAGGTAGCTGATGGGGGAGGTGCGGAACTCCTTCTGAAAGGTGTGGGCCAGGTGGTACTTGTTGATGTGGGCCATCTCCGCCAGCTGGTTCAGCGTCAGGTTTTCCTTAAAGTGGTTGTCGATGTAGCGCCGGACCAGGTCGCACTCCCGGCTGGAGCGGGGACCGGCCGCCTCGCCGGAGAGAACGATGTCCCGCTGACGGCCCAGGCGGACCAGCACCACCTCCAACAGGTTTTGGCAGACGGCCTCGTGGTCCGGCAGGGCCTCCGCGGCCTCTTGAAACATCAGGCGCAGGCAGAGGAGCAGTTCCTCCCATCCGGTGTAGAGGTGCAGCATGGTGTATCCCTCCGCTCCGGCCAGGGTCTCAAGGCCCTCCACGCCCAGCACGGTGTACTCCAGAGGACTCTCCAGCTGACTGACTTCGGTGTGGGGGACATTGGCGTTGACCACCACCACATCCCGGATCGTCACGGGGATGTCCCCCTGCCGGGTACGGAAGCGGCCATGTCCGCCGGTGATGAAGAATACCTCGGCGCAGCCGTGGGTGTGGAGGCTGGAGTTCCAGTCCTGGCTGTATTGGGTGTGAGTGGCGTAGAGGAGTTGTCCCGGCCCGCCCGGGCGGGCCGGAGCGCCGGAGGAGCCTCCTCCGGCGCCTTCCCGAAACGTGTATTGCCGTGTGCCCATGGTCACCGTCTCCCATCCTCCGCAATTTTTTGAAAATCGCTGCTGAAAGGTCTGATAAACAGTATAGCGTATTTGTTGTGATTGTGCAACTTTTAAAAATCTGATTTTCGGACAGACGGGGATTTTGTCCTGATTTTCAGAATATTGCAACCAATAATTTGTAAAATTATTGATTATATATAAAAACATGGGGGAAGAGCTGAAAAAATTGTGTGAAAGCGCAAAGAGAACAATATCTATAAAAAGAAACGCAAGAAACGGATTGTTTTACCAGTTGGGAAACCGCTATACTTGATATAACAAGGCCGGGGCGCCGGCCGTCCGTGTTTTCCCCAATTTTTAAGGAGGTAGAACCATGAAGAAGTTTTTCAGTCTCTTGCTGACGCTTGCCCTCGTTCTCTCCCTGGCCGCCTGCGGAGGCGGAGGCACCACGCCGCCCGCCGCCGACAGCGGCACCACACCCCCGGCGGACGCCGGCGAGCCCGCTCCAGCCGATGTGACCATCACCGTGGCGGCCCTGGCCTCCGGCTATGAAGAGGCCTATCCCGGCATGTGGCAGGAGGTCTGCGACGCCTTCACCGCCGAGACCGGCGTGAAGGTCAACCTGATCTGCGACAAGAATCTGGAGGACGTCATCGGGCCCTCTATGCAGGGCGGCGACTTCCCCGACGTGATCCACCTGGCCACCGGCCGTGAGAAGGGCCTCACCGAGCAGTTCATCAAGGACCGCAACATCGCGGAGCTTACCGACGTGCTCAGCATGACCGTGCCCGGCGAGAGCGTGAAGGTCTCCGACAAGATCGTGGGCGGCTTCACCGATACCTCCGTCACCAACCCCTACGGCGACGGCGTGACCTATCTGGCTCCCATGTTCTACTCCCCCTGTGGTCTGTTCTACAACGCGGGCCTCTTCGAGGAGAAGGGCTGGACTGTGCCCACCACCTGGGACGAGATGTGGGAGCTGGGCGACAAGGCCCAGGCCGAGGGCATCTACCTCTTTACCTATCCCACTACCGGCTACTTTGACGCCTTCCTGTACGCTCTGATGTACTCCGTGGGCGGCGCCGATTTCTTCAACAAGGCCACCACCTATGCCGAGGGCATCTGGGATAGCCCCGAGGCCCAGCAGTGTTTTGACATCATCGCCAAGCTGGCCAGCTACACCAACCCCGTCACCCCCGCCCAGGCCAACGACCAGGACTTCACCCAGAACCAGCAGCTGGTGCTGGACAACAAGGCCCTGTTCATGCCCAACGGCACCTGGATCGTGGGCGAGATGGCCGAGGCTCCCCGGGCTGACGGCTTTAAGTGGGGCATGACCGCCCTGCCCGCCGCCAAGGCCGGCGGCAACGGCGCCAGCTACTGCTGGCTGGAGCAGGCCTGGGTTCCCGCCGCGGCCCCCAACCTGGACGCCGCCAAGCAGTTTGTGGCCTTCCTGTACAGTGACGCGGCCTGCGCCATCTTCGCCAAGGGCGGCGCCGTGCAGCCTGTTCCCGGCCTGGGCACCGTCCGCGAGGTCTTCCTGGATCCCGTCAACGGCCTTGTCAACGGCAGCGTCACCGTGGATCAGTGGATCAGCGACATCAAGACTGCCAGCGATCAGATGCGCGCGAATCTGATGGGCTAATCGTCCCGCAGCAATCGCATAGTCCGTAACAAGGCGGCGGCGAGCAGAAACCTGCCCGCCGCCGCCTTAAAATTTTTCAACCCGCCACACGGTCCGAAAGGAGTGATTTCATGCGCCGCAGTAAACACCGCAGCCGCTTCCTTGTCCTGTGCGTCGCCCCCGCCGTCATCCTATTTTTTCTCTTCATGATCCTGCCCACTCTGAATGTCTTCCGCATGTCCCTCTTCGAGCGGGGAGCCTACTCTCCCACGGAGACCTTTGTGGGCATGGCCAACTTTAAGGCGCTGATGGGCGACGTCAAATTCATCACCTCCATGCAGAATACCATTTTGCTGATTGTGACGGTGACTATCATCACCTTCTTTTTCGCCATCGTCTTCGCGGCGATTTTGACCAGGGAGAAGATCCGGGGGCAGAACTTCTTCCGCATCGTCTTCTACATCCCCAACATCCTCTCCGTGGTGGTCATCGCCGGTATTTTCTCCGCCATCTACAAGCCGGAGAACGGCATGCTCAACAGCATCTTATCCGCCGTCTCCGGCGAGACGGTTATGGTTTTATGGAAGGACCAGCCGATGGTGATCATCAGCGTCATCATCGCCATGGTCTGGCAGGCCATCGGCTACTACATGGTGATGTACATGGCCTCCATGTCCGCTGTGCCCGAGAGCCTCTATGAGAGCGCGGGGCTGGACGGCGCCGGACGGCTGACCCAGTTCTTCCAGCTGACGCTGCCTCTGATCTGGACCAACATCCGCACCACCCTGACCTTTTTCATCATCTCCACCATCAATATGGCCTTCCTCTTCGTCAAGGCCATGGTGGCAAAGGGCATGGCCGACGTAGGTCTCAGCTTCATGTACGCCCAGAAGGACGCCGGGCTCTACGGCTATTCCATGGCCGCCGGCGTTGTGATCTTCCTGTTCTCCTTCCTGCTCTCCGCCCTGGTGAACCGGGTGACGGCGCGGGAAGTGCTGGAAATGTAAGGGGGTGGGATCATGACACAACAGAAAAAGGGCATGTCCGGCGAAAAGCTGTACAAGATTTTCATCTATGTGGTGCTGCTGGCTCTGGCCATCACCATCATCGTTCCCGTGGCCTGGGTGTTCCTGGCCTCTATCAAGCAGAACAGCGAGTTCTACGGCAACCCCTGGGCTCTGCCGGCGGGCTTCTACTGGCAGAACTTTACCGATGCCTGGAACGCCGCTAACATGGGCGGCTATATGCTCAACTCCATCCTGGTGACGGCTCTTTCCCTGGTGCTGCTGCTGGTGATCGCCCTGCCCGCGGCATACTGCCTGGCCCGCTTCCAATTCTGGGGGCGGAATTTCCTGAACACCTGCTTCATGGCGGGGCTCTTTATCAATGTGAACTATATTGTGGTGCCCATCTTCCTGATGCTGCGGGACGGCGACACCTGGCTGAAAAATCTGGTGGGGAACGGGTTTCTGCTGAACAACCTGGTGGTGCTGGCGGTGGTCTATGCCTCTACGGCGCTGCCCTTTACCATCTACCTTCTCTCCGGCTACTTCGCCACGCTGCCCCACGACTTTGAGGAGGCCGCCTACATTGACGGCGCCGGATACGGACAGGCCATGATCCGCATTATCTTCCCCATGGCCCAGCCCTCCATCATCACCATCATCCTTTTCAATTTCCTCTCCTTCTGGAACGAGTATATCATCTCCATGACGCTGATGAGCAGCGCCCAGGGTCAGAAGACCCTGCCGGTAGGCCTTTTAAACCTGATGCAGGCCCAGCAGTCCTCCGCCCAGTATGGTATTTTGTACGCAGGACTGGTGCTGGTGATGCTGCCGACGCTGATTCTCTACATGTGCGTGCAGAAAAAGCTGACCCAGGGAATGACCGTGGGCGGATTGAAGGGATGATGCGCCCCGGAGAATTTGGAGCGTTCCAGAACCGAGACGGCGGAGCGGAAGCCGGCGCTTGAGTGAGAGGAGAATATTATGAATTTTTGGAAAGAGCATACCAGCCTGCGGGCGGTTTTGATCGCCCTGTTTTTCCTGGCGGGACTGATCCTGGTGATCTATGGATGGACCCTGACAGGCCGGCTCTCCGGCTTGGGGCTGATGATTGCGGGTGTGATTCTGCTGTTGTCCGCCTTGATGGTCTACAACAAGCCCTTTGAAGGAGGCAGGGGCCCCAGGCTCTGAGAGAGGACGGAATATGACTGATTTACAGAAGAAGGGCCGGGTGACCATTCCCACCGACGTGGACGTGGTGCCCGAGACCCTGGAACTGCTTCGGCGCTGGGGCGCCGACGCCATTCGGGACTGTGACGGCACGGACTACCCTGAGGAGCTAAAGTCTGTAGACGCCAAGGTCTACTCCACCTATTACACCACCCGTAAGGACAACGACTGGGCCAAGGCCAACCCCGACGAGGTCCAGCAGTGCTACATTATGACAGGGTTTCACACGGCGGCGGAGGGCCCGCTGTCCATCCCGCTGATGCAGGGCGTCAGCGGCGAGCTGATGAAGGTCAACGACCATGACGACATTAGACGCTGGTGGGAGGTCATGGACCGCTCCACAGGAGAGCCCCTGCCGCCGGAGAGCTGGCGTTATGACGCCGGGGGCGGCCGCGTGGTCATTCCCTCCCCGGAGGCGTTTCACGACTATACCGTCAGCTTCCTGGCCTATCTAATCTGGGACCCGGTGCATATGTACAACGCCGTCACCAACGGCTGGAAGGACTTCGAGCACCAGATCACCTTTGACGTCCGCCAGCCCAAGACCCGGAAGTTCACCATGGAGCGGCTGCGGAAGTTCATCGCGGACCACCCCTATGTGGACGTTATCCGCTATACCACCTTCTTTCACCAGTTCACCCTGGTCTTTGACGAGCTGAGACGGGAGAAATATGTGGACTGGTACGGCTACTCTGCCTCGGTTTCCCCCTATATTCTGGAACAGTTCGAGAAAGAGGCGGGCTATAAATTCCGTCCGGAGTACATCATCGACCAGGGGTACTACAATAACCAGTACCGGGTGCCCTCTCAAGAGTTCAAGGATTTTATGGCCTTCCAGCGCCGGGAGGTGGCCGCGCTGGCCCGTGAGATGGTGGACATCACCCACGAGTTGGGCAAGGAGGCCATGATGTTCCTGGGGGACCACTGGATTGGCACCGAGCCCTATCTGGAGGAGTTCAGGTCCATCGGCCTGGACGCGGTGGTGGGCAGCGTGGGTAATGGGTCCACCCTGCGGCTGATCGCCGATATTCCCGGAGTGAGGTACACCGAGGGCCGCTTCCTGCCATATTTCTTTCCCGATACCTTCCACGAGGGGGGAGACCCCGTGGGGGAGGCCCGGGAGAACTGGGTCACCGCCCGCAGGGCCATCCTGCGCAGGCCCATCCACCGCATCGGCTACGGCGGCTATCTCAAGCTGGCCTGCCAGTTCCCCGAGTTTATCGACTACGTGGAGAGCGTGTGCAATGAGTTCCGGGAGCTGTACAGTCATATCAACGGGGCAAAACCGTACTGCGTCAAGCGGGTGGCGGTTCTGAACTGCTGGGGCCGGGCCCGGTCCTGGGGCTGTCACATGGTCCACCACGCGCTGTATCAGAAACAGAATTACTCCTACGCCGGGGTCATCGAGTCCCTGTCCGGTGCACCCTTTGACGTGCGGTTTATCAGCTTTGACGACTTGAAAGACGATCCCCGCATTTTGGACGGTGTGGACGTTCTCATCAATGTGGGAGACGGAGACACTGCCCACACCGGCGGCACCGTCTGGGAGGACCCGGCGGTCTCCGCCGCTATCAAGCGGTTTATCTGGAACGGGGGCGGCTTCATCGGCGTGGGTGAGCCCTCCGGCCACCAGTATCAGGGCCGCTATTTCCAGCTGGCCCAGGCGCTGGGGGTGGAGAAGGAGACCGGTTTCACGTTGAACTACGACAAATACAACTGGGAGGAGTGCCCCGGCCACTTTATCCTGGCGGACTGCGTCGGTCCCGTGGACTTCGGCGAGGGCAAAAAGAGCGTTTACGCCCTGCCGGGGACCCAGGTGCTGGTCCAGCGTGAGAAGGAGGTCCAGCTGGCGGCCAACGGATACGGCTCTGGACGGGCGGTGTACCTCTCCGGCCTGCCCTACTCCTTTGAGAACAGCCGGCTGCTGTACCGGGCCATTTTGTGGTCTGCCCACGGGGAGGAGGAGTTGTGCCGCTGGTTTTCCGCCAACTGCAATGTGGAGGTCCACGCCTATGTTCAGAGCGGGAAGTTCTGCGCGGTGAACAACACCTACGCGCCCCAGAGCACCACGGTGTACCGGGGGGACGGGACGTCCTTCCCCTTGGACCTGACTCCCGGAGAGATCCGGTGGTATGAGATCTGAGGATCTGTGGTGCCAGGGAGCCGTGTGAAAAGTTTCTTAAAATATAATCGGGCCGCCCCTGCGAGGGCGGCCCGATTATATTGTCTCAGGAGATATGCTCCTGAATCCAGGCGACGTATTTGTCCCGCTTCATAATTCCCAGCAGATACACCTTGCCGTCCTGCATGGTGAACTCGATGCCGAAGGGGAAGAAGGGCGGGGTGGTACAGGTCCGCACTGAGGCGATGTCCTTCATCTCGATCTCCCAGCTGACGGACGCCGTGCCAACCAGACCGGAGGCCAAAAAGGCGACGCGCTGGTCCGTCATATAGACTTTGCCGGACACCTGCCGCTTGCCGATGACCTGGGGCATTTTCCAGCAATCCGCACTTACCTTTTCAGCGAAGAACTGTTCTCCTGCCCGCAGAGTAAACGTTGGTTTTGCCATAGTTCATTCCTCCTGTGTTTTTATGTATTTGACCGGTTTTTGGAAACCGGCGCTGGAATGGGGAACTGCTTGAATCCGCTGTCACCGAACCAACCAAAAGGCGATGACCGCCTGGACGATTACGATAATCAGGCTGATCTTGGGTATCTGCCTTTTGCTGAGCATCACACCGAACAGGGCCAGGGCCGCCCCGAAGAGAATCAGGGGCAGAAGGAGGGCGTGGCTGGCATAGGCGGCGACGATGCCGAAAAAGCCGCAAAACCCGGCGGCAATGGCGTAGTTGCCGCACTCGTCCTCCAGACGGGTTTTCTCCAGGTCCTCCGGGGTGAGGCCGCAGGCAGAGAGGGCCAGTTTCTCGGTGATGTCCATGGCCCTGGCGCAGGCCGCCTCCTGGAGAAAGTCAAAGGGGTAGAACTTGTTCCTCTGAAATTGCAGCGGCTCCAGCACCATGATGACTGTGTCCTGTCCCAGCTCCGGCTTCAGGGTAAAGGACACCGACAGCTTTTTGTCCCGTTTTCCGGACAGAGAGACACTCTGGATGATCTCCCGGGTCAGGGGAACGGGGTCTCCCACCTGATAGCTACGGGTTTTTCTGTCATAGGAGAAGGGGAGGACCCAGAGGCAGTCCGCGTCCGCCACAAAGACCTTGTAATAGTAGGTGTAGGTGGTAACCCGCATCCGGCCGCCGCCGGAACTATGGCTCTCCACCTGGAGTGAAAAGACGGTATTCTGGTCGCTGGCCTGGGGCAGGCGCTGCCGTACCCGCTCCACCAGCTCCCGGCGGGAGGCGTCGTCCTCCAGGGCCCGGGCCCTGCCCCGGGAGCGCCGCATCCAGATGACGGGACCCATGTTATAGCGCCATCCCGCTATGGTGAAGGCTGCCGCCAGAATAAACACATACCACAAAATAGCAAAAAGCCGGTCCATTTACATCTTCCTCTCTTCCGCGCCTGTTGGGCGCAGGACGATATGATTGGCGGAGTCAGCGGATTTCGGGGTCATAGCTGGGAGGGGCCGCCTGTGCCTCCCGAGCCGCCCGCAGTTTGCGGGATTTGACGCTGGATTTGTGCCAATAGCGGATCAGCAGCACCGCGCCCAGCAGGAACAGCGCCCCGCCGACGCCGCAGAAGACCCGGATTGTCCCAAAGGCCCGGGGCTCTACCATCAGCAGAGGGCCTATGGCCTCAATGTCCGCGTCTGAGAAGCCGTAGTCCTCCCGCAGCGTCTGGCGGAACATCTCCGCCAGCTCCTGCTCCATCTCCACCACCCGGGTGTCCAGCTCCAGATTTGCCGTGGGTGCCGCCCCGCCGGCGAAATAGCCATAGGTCTGGTCCACCAGATTTTTCGCCGGGGAGAAATTGGAGGAGTGGACGGTCAGGCCCAGGCAGCCCTGGCCGCTGGGCAGGACATAGTACCGGGAGGAGGTTTTTTTCGGCGTTCTGGAGTTGTTGGACCGGTCCTCGGTCCAGGTCTGCATACTGGCGAAGCTGTCCAGCAGATAGGGAACCCGGCCTGCCACATGGTCTCCGGCGGCCACATCTCCCGACAGTACGTCGTCAAAGCTCTTGGCGGCTTTAAAGGAGATTACCGTGTCCCGCAGGGAGAAGGCCAGGAGCAGGGTTCCGATGAGGGCCAGCATCAGGCCGGCCCCGCTGATTTTGTTAAAAAGACGTCCTAACATGGTAGTCCTCCTATCCTCATTCCTCCGGCTGGGCCGGCTTGAAGGTCTCGGTTACGCACTGGGCCCCGTCCCGTGTGAAACCGCTGATGGTGGCGTTGAGGCTCAGATGCCCGTTGGAGCCGGCGGTGGTCTGCTTGTCGATGAGCCCCATCTGCACCAGGGTAAAGGAGCTGGCGGTCTCCATGTCCACGCCCAGGCGGCTGACCAGCAGATCCCCCTGGACCTCGCCGTGGGCAAAGAGTCCGTCCAAAGTCTCATAGGGGGCTTCAAAGGCCTGGATAACCGCCTCCAGATCCTCCGCGGCATACTGGCTGGCGCCGGAGATGCTCTCGGTCCGGATAATGGCCACGATCTCGTCCCCCTGGGACGCCAGGACCCACACGGTGCCGTCGGGGAAAGTGCAGGTGGTCATGGAGGCGTCCAGGTAGGATTTCAGCCCGCCGCAGAGGGCGGTGAAGAACTGGCGGTTGGTGTTGGTGTCCATCACCATCTCTCCGTCCCGGTTGCCCACATGGAGCTGCCAGGACTCCTCCTGGGTCTCTCCCTCGCCCTCCAGAGCCGCGGACATCCAGCCGGGCATGTCGTAGAACGCGCCGGAGCCGGTCTCCACATCCTCCTCCAGGGCCGCCGACATGGCGTCGTGGAAGGCGTTGTAGTAGTTGGGAGCGGTCAGCGTGGTCTCCACTGTGCCCCAGGTCTCCTTGCCCTCTACCGCCTTGGCGGTGCAGGTGAGGGCGCCGGCTTTTTCCAGCCAGGCTCTGTACACCGGGGCCATGTCCCCGCCCACGGCGTCGTCTGTGCCGGAGAAGAGCTGGTGAAGGGGGTTGTCGTCGGAGATATAGGGCTTGATTCCCTCATAGTCTCCCTGCTGAACGGCCTGAACCAGGGTGTTTACCACCTCTTCATCAGAGAGCTTCTCCGTCTTGGCCAGGGGGCCGCAGGCGGTAAGCAGCAGGCACAGGATTGCCGTGAGGGAAATGAGATGTTTTTTCACTGTAATATACCGTCCTTTGCGTATTTTCTGAATAATTCCGCCGCTTTCAGGAAGCCAGGGGCTCGATCTCCGGCAGGGTCAACGCGTAGGCGCTGCTGAGTTCCAGCCGCAGGGCAGGGTAGTCTTCGTCCATCTGCTCGGGCAGATAGGTGATCTGAGCGGAGAGGTAGTAGCCTGTTTGCTTACAGTCCGCGTACAAAATGGCGATCCGGGGAACAGCTCCGCCTGCCTCGAGATATGCGATCTGTTTCACGGCAATGTCGTATTCCTCAAAGTACGTGGTGTCCGACACACCCTGCGAGTAGAGATCCACGCCGGAGGACTCCAGCGCGGCGTAGGCCTGATCTACCACGTCCCGGGCGCTTTCGCCGGCGGCGATGGTGACCGTAACCTCCATGCCGTGCGCGGCGGAGCGGAGGGTATAGCCGTCGTTTAGGAAGACGGGGGAGCCGCTGTATGGGACATGGGCGTCCACAAAGGCGTCATATCCGAACATGTCATAGGGGGCCTTAATGTAGCCGGCGGCGGTGTAGTTAAAATCCAGCTCCTCCGCCAGGTGGAACAGGGACTGGTAGTTCTCCTCCGTAATCTCCACCTGGGCAGAGCCGGTGCGCTGGAGGTTTTCCAGGATGAAGAGGATGGTTCCCCGGACGTCGTCGCTCTTCCTGCCGCTTCCGCCGCTTTTCTGCCGGGCCTCCACCGTCACCAGCAGACCGTCCTCCGCCAGGGCCGCTCCCACGTGGACGGCGCTGCCGTCCTTTAAGTACAGCGTGAGGATTTCGTAGCGGTATTCCGTGCCGTCCTCCGCCGTCAGGGGCACCAGGGTCTCCTCCGCTCCGGCGTGGGCGAATTGGAAGTAGTCGTACTGGGGCGAGGTGCGGTAGTCGCTGATGGGCTGCAGCAGTGTGTTGACGGCTGTCTCCTCGTCCGCGCCGGGTTGAACAGTCAGGGTGAAGTCCGTGTTCGTGGCGTCGTCGTGGAAGGCGTTGACGCCGATGACCGAAAAATCGCCGTCCATCAGATAGTAGATGCCGCCGGTCTCATAGCGGTGGATTGCGCTCTCCGGCGTCCGGGCCGTCACGGCGGCGGGACCTGTCTGTCCGGCGGAATCCGCTTGGCCGGGAGCGGTTGTGCCGCCGGGAAGGGACCCGTCCAGCAGGGCCCCCAGGCCATAGCCGGCTGCGCCCAGCGTCAGAGCCAGGATCAGCGCCAGGGCGAAGAGGCCCCAGCGGCAGGAGGCCGGTTCTTGGGGAGGTTCCAGGCCGTAGACCGGCGCGAAATTTGGATAGGCTTTGGCGATGCGGATCTTTTTTCTCCGCCCGTTTTGCAGGGAATACTGGCCCTGCCAGCTCCACTGGTCCTCTTTGATCAGCTCAAAGTCTGTGAGGGGGAGCACCACCAGACTCAGGGAGCTCCCCGGCAGCACCTGGCCGCTGGTCAGCAGGGAGATGGCCCGCAGGATGGAGGCCTTGGCCCGCTCCTGCTCGGTTTGAGACAAGGCGTCCCACTTGAGAGCCCGGATGCGGATGGCCTTCTCTGTGAAGCGGTATGTATCCATGGCGTTGAGGGCGCTGAGATTTATCTGCCAGAGATGCCCCGCTGCCCGGACGAAGAGGAAGGACTCCGCCTGATTGACACGGGTCATGGGCAGGGCGAAGAGCATGGTTACGAAAGAGCTGAGAATGGCAAAGAGAGCGGCCAGACTCAAAGGGATAGGAGCGTCCCGGCTGACGGCGGTTACCAGCAGGGCAATACCCACCGCCAGTCCCGGCAGCAGGGAGAAAAAGGCGCTGAACCGCAGGGGCCGTAGCCAGTTTTTGCCCGCCGGATAGAAGTCCGCCTCGCCGGGCGCCGCGGCCGCTTCCGGAGAGGCGGGGGGACGGGGAAGCTCCGGCGTACCGGTGTTCCGCAGGCCGCCCAGAATGGTGGGTACCGCGCCCAGCAGGGTGAAGAGGTACAGCATGGCCAGGTCGCCCCAGTAGGCGGTACTCTCCAGCATCCCCCGCTCCAGCAGGTGGGAGATGGACCGGTAGGATTCCAGGACGCCCCACTCCAGCTCCGAGGCGATGGCGATGGCCCAGGTGAGCCTGTGGGCGAAAAAGGTCATCAGCAGGATCAGGACGGAGGAGATCACCGCCCCTTTTTTGCTCAGCGTGCCGCCCAGCATCTCGTAGCCTTTCAGGGCGCAGACCGCCATGACAAGCCCGGATATGGAGGCCACATATCCCATTTGCCCGATGATGACCGTACAGGCCACGCCGATCAAAGAGCCCAAGAAGGCGCCGACGAGGCCTGCCGCCACGTTTTCCCGTCTTTTTTTCTGTTCCACTCGAACAGCTCCTTTCCGCAAGTGGTTTCTCTATATATTATGGGGTGGCACGCCTTGTTTGAAAACTGACAGAGCGCCGAATTCAGACGGTTTTTTTGCCAGGTAAGAACACTTTCCGCTGGCGCGAAAGCCGCCGAAAAACGGCGTTTTGACAGTTTTCAGACAAGATCTAGAACCCCATGATGACGCTCTCTGCCATTTTGAGAAGCTCCTCGCCGCCCGGGGAACCGGAGATCCAATAGAGATCGTTGTGACCGTTGACCCAGACCAGGTGGTCGGTGCCGTCCAGCACCCAGGTGGGGCGGTATATGGCGGTTTGGTCCGCTTTCGGACCGGCAGTTTCGCCGCGGGCCTCGTAATGGTATTCGAAATGGTCGCCGCAGAGCTCCCGGACCCATCCGGAGAAGGCCGCCCGGGCGCCGGGATCAAATGCCAGCAGCAGGCCGCCGGTGAGAAGGAGGCACAGCGCGAGACAGGCCGCAGTCTGGAGAATTCGGCGCCGTACGGGATGGTTGCCCCACAGGGCCAGCCGCCGCATCCGCCGCCGTAGAGAGAGCGATGGAGTGGGCACTGGCTGTACAGCCAGTGCCGAGGCGCCCGGCGCCTCGGCACTCTCATAAAGAGAGCTGCCGTCAGAAAAAGGGAGGTATTTTTCCAGGAATGTCTCCCAGGCACGGTCCGCGCCGGCGCTGTTCCGCTGGGGGCTTCGCTCTGCCAGGATCTCCGCCGCGCGGAGAATCTCGCCCATCTCCGCCCAACCGCTCTCCTGCGATTGAAAATCCAGAAGGAGCAGTGCCTCCAGGTCGGCGGAATTGGTCTGTTCCAAGGCTTTCAACCGTCTCAGATGTAATTTTTCATACTGTGCCATCCTTATCCCTCCTCTCAAACAGGCGTATTGGATCAAATGCAGGGATGGATCTTTTCCTGCAGCCGCTTTCGGGCCCGCTGGACCCGTTTTTTACAGCTTTCCACGGAAATTCCCAGTTCCTCTGCCATCTCCAGCATGGTGCAGCGGTTCAGGGCGATGCGCTTGAGCAGCTGGAAGTCCTCGCTGTCCGACAGGTCGCCAAACAGCACATCCACGCTCACAAGGTCCGGTGTCCCGGCGTCCTGGCATTCGCCGGTATTCAGAGACAGCAGAAGCTTTTTCAGCTTTGTCTGGGTGCGGAGCACATTCTGGCATACGTATTTCAGCGTGCACATGATCCAGCGCCGGGGGTCGGTGCTGGCGAGGCACTGTTCCCGCTTGGCACAGGCGATGCAGAAGGTGTCCTGAATGGCCTCTTCCGCCAGGGCGGTTTCCCCGAGAACCCGCAGGGCATAGATGTGAAGCGCCGGATACAGATCTTTATATAGTTGTTCCACCACGGTTTCCCAGGGCTTGTCACTGTCCATTGCCTCACCGCCTCTCCCGGACCAAAGAAAATGGTTTCTTTCAAATTCAAAATCCGTAGAGTCTGTTTTAAAACAGACTCTGATATGTATATGTCAAAAAGCGGCTGTTTGGGGACAGATCTTATAAAAATTTTTTCACCCAAGTCAAGGATGTCCGCCGGACCGCTGTCCGGGAATTATTATGATCAGATCTGCCGGAAAAGTCAAGGGCCCGCGGCCTGCGCGGGCTTGATGCCGGAGAGATGCTCTGGGACTTTCCCGCTCCGTTTCGCGGAGATTGAAAAATAGTATTGGCTTTTTGCGCCGTCTCCTTTATGTTGAATAGTAACGAAAATCGGGGAGCGGCAGTTTGCGGCCGCGCCTCAACAGGAGGTGGAGGCCATCTTGGCGTCAACTTACGGCTACATCCGGGTCAGCTCAAAGGACCAGAGCGGGGACCGGCAGCTCATTGCCATGCGGGAGCTGTCTGTCGCGGAGAAAAACATATTTATGGACAAGCAGTCGGGAAAGGACTTCCGGCGCCCGCAGTATCAGAGAATGGTAAAAAAATTGAAGCCGGACGATCTGGTCTATGTCAAGAGCATTGACCGGCTGGGACGCAATTACGAGGAGATTCTGGAGCAGTGGAGAATCCTCACCCGGGAGAAGGGGGTGGACATCGCCGTCTTGGACATGCCCCTGCTGGACACCCGCCGGGGCAAGGACTTGATGGGGACCTTTCTCAGCGACATTGTTTTGCAGGTGCTGTCCTTTGTGGCGGAGAACGAGCGGACCAGCATCCGCCAGCGCCAGGCGGAGGGCATCGCGGCGGCCAGGGCCAGAGGGGTGCGGTTCGGCAGGCCGTCGCGCCCCCTGCCGGAGAACTTCCCGCAGATCCACCGGGACTGGAGAGATAAGAAGCTGACGCTGAGAGAGGCGGCGGACGCCTGCGCCATGCCGGTGGGAACGTTTTACGCCAAAGCGGTTCGGCTGGAAAACAACACCTGAATAATAAAATCGCCGGTTTGTAAAAGTGTACCTTTACAAACCGGCGGTTTTTACTGTCTACACCTTTATATTCGGCAGGCCGCTGTGAAAATTAAGAGGTTTGCGGAAAATTTTTTTGCGCCGTCTCCAGTTTGTAAAGGTACACTATCGCAAATTCAGGGGACGGAGGGACGCGGAATGCAGGAGTATACCACCATCAAGTTCCGCCTTCATCCCACCGCGGAACAGGCCGTGCTGATAGAAAAGACGTTCGGCTGCTGCCGCTGGCTCTGGAACCGGATGCTGGAGGACGTGGAGGAGTTTTACGCTGCCGCGGACCAGCACTATATCCCGACCCCGGCCCGCTACAAGCGGGAGGCTCCGTTTCTGCGGGAGGTGGACAGTCAGCCGCTGTGCTGCGTCCACCAAAACCTGCGGCAGGCGTTTTTGAATTTTTTTCGCAATCCCGGGGCTTTTCAGTACCCGCGGTTCAAGACCAAGAAGGCCCGGCGGGACGCCTTTACCGTCTACTGCCGCCAGTACCGGACCGGGCCGTCCGTGCGCCTTTTGGGCAACGGAATCCAGATGCCGAAGCTGGGTCTGGTGCCGGCCACGGTTTACCGCAGGCCGCTTTCCGGCTGGCAGCTGCGGTATGTGACCATTACCAAGAGCGGGAGCGGCAAGTATTTCTGCGCCGCCGCCTTCGGCTATGAGGCCAAGGGGGTGGAGCCGGCTGCCGTGACGGCGGAGAAGACGTTGGGTCTCAATTACTCTCCCGCCCGGTTTTACGTGGACAGCCAGGGCGAAAGCCCCGTTCTGCCGGACCTGGCGGGCTCCCGGGAGCGGCTGGACCGGATGCGGCAAAAGCTCTCCCGCATGGAGCGGGGCTCCCGGAACTACGAGAGGCAGATGGAGAGAATCCGGCTTCAGTACGAGCACATCGCCAACCAGAGAAGGGACTTCATCCACAAGGAATCCCGGCGGATAGCCAACGCCTGGGACGCCGTGTGCGTGCGGGACACCGACCTGGCGGAGCTGTCCCGGAGGCTGAGACATGCCCATGTGATGGACAGCGGCTTCGGGATGTTCCGGGAGTGCCTGAAATACAAGCTGGAGCGGCAGGGAAAGGCCTATATCGTGGTGGACCGCTTTGCCCCCGCGGCCAAGACCTGCCACTTCTGCGGCCATGTAAACGAGGAACTGACCACCCGCCGGCGGACCTGGACCTGCCCCTCCTGCGGCGCGGCGGTCTGCCGGGAGGTCAACACCGCCCGGAACCTCCGGGATTTTGGAATCAGGGAAGCGGGCGCCGCCTAGGCGCGGAATTCCCCCGACGCTGCCGGCCGGGACGCCGGTGAACGCCCAGGAGTGGCGGGAAGCGCTGATTTGACCGGCAGAGAGTTCTGCCTGTGAAATCAGCGTTTCCCAGGGACCGCGGAATGGGAAGAAGAGAGGGCGGCTCCCCAGAGGACGCGGCCCGAAGCCCGAGATTTTTCGAGGCAGTCCACTCAGCATAATATTGTGATTTTTCCGCGTACACGGCGCGAGGGAACGCGCCGGAACAAAGCCGCAAGGAGGAACTCATGCTGAAACTGACGCTGCTCCCGGACGAGTACGTGACCATCGGCGGCGACATTGTCGTCCAGCTCACCCGCGTGGCCGGAGGCCGCGCGGACGTGGCGGTCTACGCGGACCGGAGCGTTCCCGTTGTGCGGGGCGCGGTGCTGGAGCGGCAGGGGGGCCAGCGTCCCGCCTGTCTCGCGCCGCCGCCCAAGACCAGAGCCCGGTACTACCGGGACCGGATCTTTCCCTGGAACGACGACCGGGAACGGGCCGTCCGGGCCATGAAGGAGATTTTTCAGCGCCTGGAGGAGAGCGGCTCCGCCGGAGAGGCGGCGGCGCTGCGCAGGCAGCTGGACCGCATCATTCCACCGTTTTGGGAGGAAGAGGCCGCCGCCAAATAGCTGTTCAGGAAAAACAGGTTTCACCCGGTGACGCGAACCGGTTGAATACAGTCCCGCGCCAACCCATTCCAAGCCCAAAGGCCACGGAGCTCGGATGGGACGGCGCTCCGCCCAGCGCCGGAAAAGGATATTCCGACGCGCCGGAAACGCATTCCACAAAAACATTTTATTGAAAGGAAGCATTAAAATGAGGATCCAACACAATATTATGGCGATGAACGCCTACCGCAATTACAACACCAACACCTCCGCCCTGGCGAAGAACCTGGAGAAGCTCTCCTCCGGCTACAAGATCAACCGCGCCGGCGACGACGCCGCGGGTCTGGCCATTTCCGAGAAGATGCGCGCCCAGATCACCGGCCTGAACGCCGCCAGCAAGAACGTCAAGGACGGCATCTCCCTGGTGAAGACCGCCGAGGGCGCCATGCAGGAGATCCAGGACATGCTGAGCCGCATGAAGTACCTGGCCACCCAGTCCGCCAACGGCACCTATGACAACGAAGTGGACCGCGCCAACCTCCAGAAGGAAGTTGACGCCCTGAAGGAGGAAATCAACCGTATCGCTGATTCCGCCAACTTCAACGGCCAGAAGCTGCTCAACGGCGAGTTGGCCAAGAGCGGCAAGGCCACCTCTTCCAACTTCAAGGGCTGGGATTCCATCAAGGGCGCTCTGGCCGCCGGCCTGACCGATGTGAACGCCACCAAGGCCAAGGACGACATTCTCATGGCGAATGTGACCGCCGGTGATGTTAAGGGCGGCGAGAAGTTCACCATGACTATCGCCATGTCCGACGGCAAGAAGTACGACTTCGAGTTCACCGCAAAGCTTGACGATGCTGGTACAAAATTCAATTTTGTAGATAAGGACGGCAACGAGCTGCTGGATACGTCTCTGGCTCTTACGGGCAACCTCAAGGATGACAACATCGGCGCGGCGTTTAAGAAGCTGATCGGGGAGAGCGATCTGGGCGATACCTATAATGTCACCTACGCCGGCGGCAAGATCACTCTGGAGGCCAAGGTGGCCGGCGCGGGCCCTGCCAATGTCGACGCCGTTGACATGAAGCAGTGGGACGAGAATGGCGCCGCCAAGGCTTTCGGCGGCACGAACAAGATTGCCGGTCCTGACGGGACTGCCAGCGTGAAGGGCGCGGACGCTTACCAGTCCCTCGACCTGAGCAACGCCCTGATTTTTGACCACACCACTGATAAGACTGCTCTGGAGAAGGCGGTCTTCGAGATCAACGGCGAGAAGTTCGTCTTCATTGAGAAGGGTAAGGTGACCGATGAGAATATCGCCAAGATGAAAGAGGCGGGCATTGAGCACTGGGTTGAGACTGCTGCGGTAGGCACTGCCGGTTCTGGCCCTGCCGCTGCTGACATCGCCAAGATGGTGGAGAAGATCAAGTTTACCACCGGCCTGGATGTCAAGCAGGGCACCAATACCGCCGGTGTTTGGGCAGACAGTGCCACCGGCACTCACATCAAGATCGGCGATGGCGCCAGCACCAACACCGTCGGCGGCGGCCTGCAGCTGCAGATCGGCGATACCGCTGATTCCTACAACCAGATGAAGGTCTTTGTCAGCGACATGCACACCAAGGCCCTGGGCATCGACGGTCTGGACATCACCAATCCCGACAACGCCGCTGCCGCCATCGACACCATCATGGACGCCATCAACAGCGTGTCCTCCACCCGTGGTGACCTGGGCGCCGTCCAGAACCGTCTGGAGCACACTGCCAACAACCTGAGCGTCATGACCGAGAACATCCAGGACGCCGAGTCCACCATCCGCGACACCGACGTTGCCGAGGAGATGATGGCCTACACCAAGAACAACATCCTGATCCAGTCCGCCCAGGCCATGCTGGCCCAGGCCAACGCTGTTCCTCAGGGCGTTCTCCAGCTGCTGGGCTAATCCCCACAGCCGTTCTTGGAAAAGCGCGAATACCAAACCCCATGAAAAAGCGGCGGCCCAAATGGGCCGCCGCTTCTGCGTGTCAAAAAAGTGGCGCAGCCACTTTTTTGAGAGGGGTTCGCTTTGCTCTGCGCCTCAGTTGCGCGCCTGCGGGCGCAAACCTCCTGCGGAGGGTTTTTTTGACAGTCTGAAGCGGCGCCGCTTTAACAGCGAAGGGAAAAACTATTGGAATAGTGCGTGGCGCCTGGAGAAATTCACGAAGCCTGCGCCCGAAACTATTGAAATAGTGTGCGGCTTGCCGGTGTGGGATAAAACCGCCCTATATTCCGGAGTTTTGCGGAAAATATATGGATTTTTCAAAAAAATCTGATATAATGTTTCGATAAGGTGCCTGCAAGCGCTGGAGGCGGGGAGATCGTGCGGAGCGGGCGCGGAGACCACCGAGAGAGGAGCGTCTGTCCGTGAAAAACTACTCCTTCGCCGTTTTCCCCAATGAGAACTTTCTGGACTTCCGGCTGTACCAGTATGGCTGGGAACGGTGCGAGCCCCTGCACTCCTTCGGTCCCTTTGTGCGCAACCACTATCTCTTTCACTACATTATCTCCGGGCGGGGGACCCTGGACTCCGCCGGTCCGGACGGCACGGACCGCAGGTATGAGCTGGGGCCGGGGCAGGGGTTTTTGATCTGTCCCGGCCAGGTCAACACCTACGCCGCCCATAAGACCGACCCCTGGGAGTATACCTGGCTGGAGTTTGACGGGCTGCGGGTGGAGGAGTATCTGGACAGCGCGGGGATCAGCGCCCTTCAGCCCATCTACCGCCCCCAGTTCCCCGCGCAGGGGGATGAGCTGCGGGACACCATGCTCTATATTGCGCGGCACGCCGAGGCTACTCCCCTCCACCTCATAGGGCACCTGTGCCTCTTTTTGGACGGGCTGATCCGCTCCTCCGCCACCCGGAAGATGCTCAGCGGCGGAAAGCTCAAGGACTTCTACATTCAGGAGGCCATCAATTACATGGAGCACAACTACCAGCGGGACCTTACGGTGGAGGAGGTTGCCGACGTGTGCCGGCTGAACCGCAGCTATTTCAGCAAGCTCTTCAAAGAGAGCATGGGCTGCCCGCCCCAGGAGTTTTTGATCCGTCTGCGGCTGGCTAAGGCGGCGGAGATGATGAAGCTGTCCGGCAACTCCATTCGGGACATCGCCATGGGCTGCGGCTATCCGAACCAGCTGCACTTTTCCCGGGCCTTCAAAAAACGCTACGGCCTGCCGCCGCGGCAGTGGCGGGCGGAGAATCAGCTGGAGAAATAGTGGGCGTCCGGGGTTCAGAGGTTTTCCCAGTCAATTTTTTCACCGCGGAAGAAGTACTCCCGGTCGTGCGGGCCGATGGCCCGGAGCACCCGGCAGGGGTTGCCCGCAGCGAGAACGCCGGCGGGAATGTCCCGGGTGACGACGCTTCCCGCGCCGATGACGGCGCTGCCGCCGATGTGCGTCCCGGGCAAAACGACGGCTCCGGCCCCGATCCAGACGCAATTGCCGATATGGACATCTCTATTGTACTGGAGGCCCCGGCTCCGCAGACCGGGGTCCAGGGGGTGGTTTGCCGTGGCGATGGTGACGTTTGGCCCCAATAGAACGTCGTCGCCGACGAAGATGCCGCCGTCGTCCACCAGGGTGAGATTGAAGTTGGCGTAGACGCGGTTTCCGAAGCGGACGTGTCGCCCGCCCCAATTGGCGCGGAAGGGAAGCTCGATATAGCAGCCCTGGCCGCAGGCGGCGAAGACCTCCCGCATGTAGCGCTCTTTTTCCGCGGTGTCGCTGGGGCGCAGCTGGTTAAACGCCCAGAGGCGGTCGGCGAAAGCGGCCTGTTCCGACATGATCTGCGGGTCGGCGGGGTCGTAGATGAGGCCCGCCAGCATTCTCTCGTACTGTGTCATATCCTGTGTGCTCCTTTTTCATATGTCGGTGACAGCCGGAACCCCCGTCCTCATTTGCTGAGAGCGGGAGTTCCGGCTGTTGTTACAGCGCGGACAGATACAGCTGCATGGACTGGTAATCCCCCCGGGGGATGGGCAGGGGCCAGCCGGCCTCCATCAGCACGTCGCCGGGGTAAGCGCCCTGGCCGTTCACCGTGTAGCGCAGGGCGGGGTCCAGCCCTTTGAGCCGCAGGCGGCGGAAGGGGGCAGCGGCCCGGGTGGGACCGGAGATGAGCGTCACCAGGGCCTCCCGCCGGTCGGGGGAGACCTGTTCCCAGGCGGTGTGGGGGTCGGCGAAGGGGTCGCTGAGGCGGTAGTAGTCCCCCCGCTGAATCAGGTCGTAGTGCTCCTTGAAGAAAGCCGTCTGCCGCCGGATGATCTCCCGTTCCTCCGGGGTGCAGCGGCTCAGATCCATCTCATAGCCAAAGGCGCCGCTCATGGCCGCCGCGCCCCGGGTCTCTATGGAGGTAACGCGGCCGTTTTGCTCGTTGGGGGAGGCGGAGACGTGGGCGCCTATGGCGCTGACAGGGTAGCAGAAGGAGGTGCCGTACTGAATCCGCAGGCGGTCAATGGCGTCGGTGTTGTCGCTGCACCAGATCTGGGGTGTGTAGTAGAGCATTCCGGCGTCAAAGCGCCCGCCGCCGCCGGAGCAGCTCTCGATAAGCAGATTGGGGTAGTCCTGCCGCAGCCGCTCCAGAATGTCGTAGACGCCCAGCACATAGCGGTGGTAGACCTCGCCCTGGCGGTTTGCGGGCAGGGCGGCGGACCAGACGTCGGAGAGGCTCCGGTTCATATCCCACTTGATATAGCTGATGTCGGCGCTGTCCAAAACCCTCCGCACGGCCTCGTAGATGGAGTCCCGGACCTCCCGGCGGGAAAAGTCCAGCACCAGCTGACTCCGTCCCCGGGCCTGGGGCCGTCCGGGAACGCCCAGGGCCCAGTCGGGGTGTTCCCGGTAGAGCCGGCTGTTCTCGCTGACCATCTCCGGCTCAATCCAGAGCCCGAACTTCATTCCCAGCGCCTGAACGCGGGGAACCAGGGCTTCCAGGCCGCCGGGCAGTTTTTCAAGGTTGACCGACCAGTCCCCCAGGCCGCTGAGGTCGGTGTCCCGGGAGCCGAACCAACCGTCGTCCATGACGAACAGCTCGATGCCAAGACCCTGGGTTCCCTCGGCAATCTCCACCAGCTTGTCGGCGGTGAAGTCAAAGTAGGTGGCCTCCCAGTTGTTCATCAGCACCGGCCGGCGCTCTCCCTTGCAGGGGTCCCGGATCAGGTGCTCCCGCAGGGCCCGGTGGAACTGGCGGCTCATTTGGCCAAAGCCGTTGGGAGAGCAGATCAAGGCCGCCTCCGGGGCGGTGAAGGACTCCCCCGGGGCCAGGGTGAAACAGAAATTGTAGGGGTCAATGCCCAGCACCAGCCGGTTGTTCTCCAGCTGGGTTCGCTCTGCCGTGGCGTGAAAGTTTCCGCTGTACACCAGCATGGCCCCGTAGCACAGGCCGTAGTCCTCGCCGGCTCCGTGGTTGCAGAGGATGACAAAGGGGTTGTGGTGGTGGCTGGAGGTGCCCCGCAGGCTGTTCACACTCTGAATGCCGGGCCGCAGGGGCGCCCGGTTTGGACAGCGCTCCATGGTGTGGCAGCCGTCAAAGGTGATGAGGTCAAAGTCATCCCCTTGGAAATCCAGGCACAGGGAGGCGCAGCGCTGCAGGCGGACGGCGCCGATTCCCTGGTTGACCACCCGGACGGCTCGGGTAATGAGGTCTTTTTCCTCCAGCACGCCGTAATACAGCTCCACCGACATCTTCGCCGCCGCGTCCTTCATACAGATGACGAGGGTCTCCCACTCCTGGCCGCCCCAGAAGGCGGGCAGGCCCTCCAGCTTGTATTTGCCCCGGTACAGCTCGTGGCCCGCGTAGCGCAGGTCCGCCAGGCGGCTTCCATCCTCCGGCTCAAACTCGATGCTGGGAATGCGGAAGTCCCCGACGCCGCAGGAGGAGTACTCCTGCGGCAGGGTGTCCAGAGAGTAGTCGCGCTTGTCTCCCACCTCGTTGGGATTGGGGGAGAAGCCCCGATCGGCATATTGAATGAGATAGGATAGGTCGCCGCCGCTGACCCGGGGGCCGTAGTAGGTGTGCAGCAGAATATTGTGCCAGTCCGCCTTCATCTGATAGGTGGTATTCCGGGTGTGCAGGGTGAACACCCGGTTTTCTTTATTAAAAACAATCATTGGGATTCCTCGCTCCGTTGTCGCTCCTGTGTCAGAACGCAGAATGCCGGCTTTTGGCGCGGCCGGGTTTGCTTCCGCGCCGCCTCGGCCCGGGAGTGGGCGCGGGACGGCGCGGATGAGTATAAGATCTGTGCGGAGAGAAATTTAAAATTCCAGGTTTTTTCCGTCTTTGTCAAAGACGTGGCAGACGTTGCCGCTGAAGG
>CAJUDV010000025.1 GCA_910585385.1 uncultured Oscillibacter sp.
CGCCGTTGAGGAGGTAGTGGTCCCCCATGTCCTCGGCGGTGGTCTCGGTGCCGCCCGCGTCGGAGCCGGCGTTGGGCTCCGTCAGGCCGAAGGCCCCCAGCTTTTTGCCGGAGCACAGATCCGGCAGATACTTCTTCTTCTGCTCCTCGGTGCCAAAGGCGTAGATGGGCCAGGTGCCCAGAGAGGTGTGGGCGGACAGGATCACCCCCGCGCCGCCGTCCACCCGGGCCAGCTCCTCCACGGCGATGGCGTAGCTCAGCGCGTCGGACCCGGCCCCGCCGTACTCGGTCTCATAGGGCAGGCCCATGATCCCCAGCTCCCCCATCTTCTTCACCGCGTCGGTGGGGAACCGGTTCTCCTTGTCCAGCATAAAGGCGATGGGCTTGATCTCCGCCTCGGCGAAGGCCCGGACCTTGGCCCGAAATTCCTCGTGGGCCTGTGTGGTTTGGTACTGCATATTGACCTCCTTCAAAATATAATCTCCTCGCGATACGATACACGTGATTCACTTGCCAAACAGCCGGCTCAGCGGCGTCCGCCGCAGCTCCGCGTCCAAAATCTCCTGAATGCGGCACAGCTCCCGGCAGGTTCCGCAATCCCCGTCCGGGTAATTCTCGCAGCGGTAATCCGCCGCCTGGCAGCGGTTCAGAAGGGGCTCCCTGCCGAAGACCCGGAACAGGTCGTACAGCGTCAGCGCCTCCGGGGAGCGCCGCAGCCGGTATCCCCCGGCGGGGCCCCGGCGGCTCTCCACAATCCCCGCGGTGGTGAGGCGCTTCAGGATTTTCAGCGTCACCGCCTGAGGCATCTGCTCCAGCTCCGCCACGCCGGCGGCGGTGGCCAGGCCGTCCAGGCTGTCCAGCGCCCGCACCACCCGCATGGCGTAATCCATCTCCCGCGTGACCAGCAAACAATCCGCCTCCAAACTGTACCTTTTTTGTCCATTATACAGTTTTCTATTGCATTGTCAATAAATTTCCCGTTTCATCTTTTAATTTTGTGAGATTTTCCAATTTCTTACTGCAAAAAGCACGTTTTCCATAAAGCCGGCGCCGCATATCCCTCTCCTCACAGCGCATACTACTCCCGCGAAGGAGGCGATACCAGTGGAAAAACGCCGCAAAGAGGACCGGCCCATGGAAAAGGCCCGGGAGATGTCCCAGTTCACCTCCGCGAAAACCGACCCCCAGGGCAGCTGGACCGGCTGCCCCGCGGACCCCTATGAGGTGCCGGTGCAGGACGCGGACGACCTGTAAAAATCCATGAAAAGCGGGCCGGAGGCAAACGCCTCCGGCCCCATATTTGCAGCCTGTTTACTTTTTCAGGGAGTCCACCCACTTGCCGTACTTCTCCACGTTGGCGGCGGCGTCGGCGGCGTCGGCGCCCTGGGCCAGGATGTAGACCTTGATCTTGGGCTCCGTGCCGGAGGGCCGGACAATGACGGAGGTGCCGTCGGCCATCTCAAAGCGCAGCACGTTGGAGCCGGAGAGCTCCATGGCGCTCTTCGCGCCTGTGGCGCAGTCGATGACGGAGCCGTCGGAGTAGTCCTTGAACTGGAGGACCTTTACGCCGGAGAGCTCCGCCGGGGGATTCTCCCGCAGGCTCTTCATCAGATTCGCCATGTCCTTGAGGCCGTCCAGACCGGGCATCACCAGGTTGTAGGTGTGCTCGGCGTAACAGCCGTACTTCGCATACAGGCCCTCCAGGGCGTCCGCCAGGGTCTTCCCCTGGGCGGCGTACCAGGCGGCCATCTCCGTCAGCAGCAGGGCGGCGGTGACGGCGTCCTTGTCCCGGACATAGCTGCCCAGCATATAGCCGTAGCTCTCCTCGTAGGAGAAGATGACGTTCCCCTCCCCGGAGCTCTCCAGCTTATCCTTCTTCTCCGCCAGGAACTTGAAGCCGGTGAAGGTGTCAAAGCACTTGAGGCCGTTGACCTCCGCCACCTTCCGGGCCATCTCCGTGGTGACGATGGTCTTCAGGGCCACGGGCTTCTCCGGCAGCTTGCCGGAGCGCTTCATAGCGCCGATGAGGTAATCCAGCAGCAGCACGCCGGTCTGGTTGCCGGAGATGGTCTTGAAGCTGCCGTCCTTCGTGCGGACCATGATGCCCACCCGGTCGGCGTCGGGGTCGGAGCCCAGGATGAAGTCCGCCCCCTCCTTCTTGGCCAGGTCCACCGCCAGGCAGAAGCCCTCGGGGTTCTCCGGGTTGGGGGAGACCACGGTGGGGAAGTCCCCGTCGATGATCATCTGCTCGGGGACGCAGATGAGGTGCTTGATGCCCAGGCGCTTCAGCGCCTCGGGAATCAGCTTGTGGCCGGTGCCGTGGAAGGGGGTGTACACCAGCTTAAAGGTGTCCGCCACCTTGGCCACGGTCTCCTTGTCGTTGACCTGGGCCATGACGTTCGCGAGGAACTTCTCGTCGGTCTCCGCCCCCAGGACCTCAATGAGTCCCGCCTTCACGGCGTCGTCATAGGGCATGGTTTTGACGTCCCGGAAGATGTCCAGCTCCTCCAGCCGCTTTGCGATGGCGTCGGCGTGATGGGGGGGCAGCTGGGCGCCGTCCTCCCAGTAGACCTTGTAGCCGTTGTACTCCTTGGGGTTGTGGCTGGCGGTGACGTTGATGCCCGCCTGGCAGTGATACTCCCGCACGGCGAAGCTCAGCTCCGGCGTGGGCCGCAGGGACTCGAAGATGCGGACGTGAATGCCGTTGGCGGCGCAGACCTCTGCGGCGGCCCGGGCGAACTCCATAGAGTGGTTGCGGCAGTCCATGCAGATGGCCACGCCCCGGTTCTTCCCCTCCGGCCCTTCGGCGCAGATGACGTCGGCAAAACCCTGGGTGGCCCAGCGGATGACGTGGATGTTCATGTTGTGGAGGCCCACGTACATGGTGCCCCGCAGTCCGGCGGTGCCAAACTCCAGCGGCCCGTAGAACCGGCCTTCGATCTCCTTGGGGTCGTTTTTGATGGCCTCCAGCTCGGCCTTTTCCGCCTCAGACAGGGCGGGGCTTGCCAGCCACTTCTCGTATTCCTTCATGAAATCCATATGCGTTTCCTCCTACAATAAATTTATGCCAACTGTGTTGATACAGGGGGTTCCGTGTCAGGGATGGTGAATTCGCAGAGCTCGCAGACGGAGCCGCGGGGGATGGACCGTGTATGGGCGTCGGTGTGCCCGCGCCGGGGGCACCGGCGGACGATGTCCCGGCCGGAGAGCTGGGGCTCCCTTTTTCTATCGCTTCGTCTCCTCTTGATGCTCCTAGAGTCTGTTTTAAAACCGGGGGAATGCCGGATTGGAGCAGATTTTTCTGTCGGACAAGGCGATTTGACGCGGGAATCCTGGAGGATTTCAAGTCAAATCAACGCAACCCCGGCGGAAAAAGGCGCCCTAAACCGGCGTTTTGACGGTTTTAATACAGACTCTAGTCCCAGTAGGGCGTAAAATCGCAGTCCGGGCAGTGGAAAAGACGCCACTTGAAGGGGCCCACCGTCCAGTCCCACCCGCGGAAGTACCGGCCGCAGAAGGGGCAGCGCCGGAAGGCCAGGACCGTTCCCGCCAGAATCCCCGCCAGAGACAGCACAAAGGCCATGGCCAGAAGGGCCGTCAAGGCCAGCGGCGTCCGCAGGGAGGAGCGGTAGAGAAGGCCCAGGGTCAGGCCCGAAACCACCAGCAAGACCGTACAGACGTCGGTGACCAGGGCCCATCTGCGGAAATTCCGGGCCCGGCGGGCCTTTTCCGCATCGGACATCTCCATATCCGACCGGGGGTCCTGGGGATAGAAGACCTTCATAAGCATCCCTCCATCACAAAAACGGTGTTACACCTCCGGCTCCCCGCCCCGCTTTCCGTCCCGGCGCGGAGTGAAGCCGCACTCCGGGCAGCGGAAGAACCTCCAGAGGATGGGCGTCCAGGCCCAGTCCCATTTATGGGGCCGTCGCCCGCAGACGGGGCAGCACCCGTAGGTCAAAAACACGCCCGCCAGCGTCCCCGCCAGCAGGGGCAAAACGGCGAAGAGCGCGGGGCCCGCCAGAGGGGAGGTCCGGGCCGTCAGGGCGAAGGCGCCGCACGCCAGGGCCAGCACCAGGCAAATATCGGTGAGCACAGCCCTGCGGCGGAAGATCCGGGTGATCCGGGTCTTCTCCTCAGGGGACAGGCCGGGAGCTCCGGAATGATTGTTTCTCATAAACATACTCCTGTGTCCAATTTTTATGCACTCCGGCCCTGCCCGCTACTTGTGGTACCGGGTGCCGGCGTTGATCTGGTACGCCCGGTAGATCTGCTCCAGCAGCATCACCCTGGCCAGGTGGTGTGGGAAGGTCATGGGGGACATGGAGAGCCGCTCCGCCGCCTGGGCCTTGATGGACCCGTGGAGCCCGAAGGACCCGCCGATCAGAAACGCCAGCTGGCTCTCCCCCTGGCTGGCCAACGTCTCCATGAGGTGGGCCAGGTCCTGGCTGGACCGCTCCCGGCCCTCCACACATAGGGCAATGAGAGTGGAGGCGCTTGGCAGTTTCCCCCGGATGGCGGCGGCCTCCTTTTCCAGCGCCGCCTCCACCTGGGCGGGAGAGGGGTTCTCCGGCAGCCGCTCCTCCGGCAGCTCCACCACCGTCAGCTTGCAGTACCGGCCCAGGCGCTTGACGTACTCCGCCGCCGCCTCGGCGTAAAATTTCTCCTTCAGCTTCCCCACGCAGATCAGCGTCACCCTCTGCATCGGCTGACCTCCCACACCACATGGGCCTCCCCCAGGGCGGCCCTGGGGGCCACGGACAGCGCCGGGGCCAGTCCCGCCGCGGAGAGGGCCGTCTCCACGGCGTTTTTCGCCATGGCCGGGGTGTTGTTCTCCCGGCTCAAATGGGCCAGGACGATCTCCGCCGCCCCGCGCTCCGCCAGGCTCACGGCAAAGCGGGCGCAGGCCTCGTTGGAGAGGTGGCCCTCATCCCCCAGAATGCGCCGCTTCAAATAGTAGGGATAGGGTCCGCTGCGGAGGGTCTCCACATCGTGGTTGGCCTCCAGCACCGCCAGGGCCACACCGGGCAGGACATCCGCCGCCTCCTCGGTGACACAGCCGGTGTCCGTCATCAATCCCACGGCGCCGCCGGGGGTGTCAAACCGGAAGCCCCGGGCGCCGGGGGCGTCGTGGGAAGTGGGAAAGGCCGTAACCAGCACCGCCCCCATGGAAACCGGGCGGCAGTCCTCCAGCGCCTCCAGCCGCCCCGCGGCCTCCGGCAGGCGGAGGACCAGGTCCCGCCCCGCCGCCTCCGCGGCGTAGACGGGGATGTCCGTCCGTTTCAACAGTGTCTTAAGGCCGGAGACGTGGTCGGTGTGGGTGTGGGTGATGAGAACGGCGGAGAGGTCCGCCAGCTCCAGCCCCAGCTCCCGCAGCCCGGCCCCAATGCGGCGGCAGGAGATCCCGGCGTCCACCAGCAGGTGGACGTCCCCGCAGGAGAGCACCAGCGCGTTCCCGGAGGAGCCGCTGGCCAGGGTATGTACAGTGGTCAAAGATTCTACCTCATTTCCAAATGTAAAAGCGTCCGCGCAAGAGGCCGCCGACGAAAGCCGCCATCCCCTCATCGCGGACGCAAACAACATGCAATTATTGATCCCTTCCCCGCGCCCGAGGCGCACGGAAGCGGGCTCCGGGGAGACTCAGCCCTCCCCAATTCTTCCGCCGGAGGCGAAAGAGATCATTTCAATCGTCCCCGGCGGGGGCCCTCCAAAGGGAGACCTCTCATCTCCTCGGGGCAGCCCGCCTTCCTACCCACCGGAAATATCCCAGCCTCCCCGGGCGGCGTCCACCGGTCCGCAGGCCGGCGAGGGATTCTTCAAGGGGGCCTGTCCCCCCTTGCCTGCCGCAGTGTCACCCCACGCCCAGCGCCGTCAAATCGCTCTCCTCTACCGAGCGTATATCGGCCCCTACGGCCCGGAGCTTTTCCACAATGTTCTCATAGCCCCGCTCAATGTATTGCACGTGGCTGATCTCGCTCTCGCCCTGGGCGGCCAGCGCCGCGATGACCATCGCCGCCCCGGCCCGCAGGTCGCTGGCCTGGATGGGTGCGCCGGTGAGATGGTCCACGCCCTCCACCACGGCAGTCTTGTCATCCACCTGGATCTTGGCGCCCATACGCCGCAGCTCGTCCACATAGCGGTAGCGGCTGCTCCAGACGCCCTCCGTCACCAGAGACGTGCCTTCCGCCAGGGAGAGAACCGTGGTGATCTGGGGCTGCATATCCGTGGGGAAGCCCGGGTAGGGCAGCGTCTTGACGTTGGTGCGCTGGAGAGGCCCGGAGCGGCGGACCAGAAGGGTGTCCTCGTTCTCCTCCACCTCCACGCCCATCTCCACCAGCTTGGCGGTGATGCAGTCCATGTGTTTGGGAATAATATTCTTGATGAGGATCTGTCCGCCGGTAGCGGCCACGGCGGTCATGTAGGTACCCGCCTCAATCTGATCGGGAATAATGGTATAGGCTCCGCCGCTGAGGCGCTCCACGCCCCGGATCTTGATGGTGTCCGTGCCGGCGCCCCGAATGTTGGCCCCCATGGAGTTGAGGAAGTTGGCCAGGTCTACGATGTGGGGCTCCCTGGCGGCATTTTCGATGACGGTGTTCCCCTCCGCCATGGCGGCGGCCATCATAATGTTCATGGTGGCGCCCACGGACACCACGTCCAGATAGATGTTGGCGCCCTTGAGGCGGGACCGGTCCGTGGCGGCGCGGATAAAGCCGCCCTCCACCGTCACCTTGGCCCCCAGAGCGGTGAAGCCCTTGACATGGAGATCAATGGGCCGGACGCCGCCGAAGTTGCAGCCGCCGGGCATGGCCACCTCGCCGTGCCCAAAGCGGCCCAGCAGGGCGCCGATGAGATAATAGGACGCGCGAATGCGCCGGGCCAGCTCATAGTCGGTCCGGGTGGAGCGGATGCAGGTGGAGTCGATCTCTACCGTGTGGCGGTTGACAGTACGGATCTGTGCTCCAAGATTTTCGAGAATCTTGAGGCTCATGGTCACATCGGAGATCTGGGGCAGGTTCTCGATCCGGCACACGCCGTCCACCATGAGGGCGGCGGGGATAATGGCGACGGCGGCGTTTTTCGCGCCGCTGATGTCCACTTCGCCAAACAGGGGCTTTCCACCCTGTACAATATACTTCGTCAAAATTTGACCCTCTTTTCAAGGATGTTCTTTCGCGGCAGCCGTCCCGACTCGCAACAGGAACAGTTTGCCCACCTGAAGCCGCTTCATACCGGCGGCAGCGGGAGCCGGACGGAAAAAAATTCCCGGCTCGTACCGGCCGCGCTTTAAAAAACGCAGTTTATTAAAATCAGTGTCAAACCCTGGGGAACGGTGTCCCAAACGGGAGGCCAAAATACCCCTGGGCCGGTGATCCGGCCTGCCGGAACCAGCCCGGCGCCTGAACCGGACATCAGTATATCACAGTCCAACGGAAAATGCAAATCCTTCCTTTGTTCAAAGTGTAGAAAATTACGGCTCCTCCGCCACGGCGTCCCCGGACGAGATTGAAAAACGCCGTGGTTTCGGGTATAATGCGTTATGAATACCACTAATACGCGGAGATCCGGCCGGGTCCCGCGCCGCGCCGGGACTTCTCTCCCGGCAATTTTTGGATCAAAAGGAGGTTATACACTCAATGTCTTACAAAGTTGACCGGGACCTTCACCGCATGCTCCGGCACCAGGACCTGATCGAGTCGTCTTTGTCCTTCGTCAGCGGCTCCGAGGACTTTATCCGCGAAAACGACATCTTCCCCTCCAGCCAGTCCGGCGAGGGCGTCATGCGGGGCCTGCGGTATCCCAACGGCACCGGCGTGGTGGCCGGCGTCACCTCCATCGGCGACGTGGACGGCTACGACCTGGAGGACGGCCAAAAGATCCCCCGTCCGGGAAAGCTCTTCTACCGGGGCATCAGCATCAACGACATCATCCAGCAGTGTATCGCCGAGGACCGCTTCGGCTTTGAGGAGACGGTGTACCTGCTGCTCTTCGGCCAGCTGCCCACGGCCCCCCAGCTCAAGGAGTTCCAGTACCTCATGGCCAAGTGGAGCCAGCTTCCCGGCTATTTCAGCGAGGATATGATTCTCCGCTCCCCCAACAAGAATATCATGAACAAGCTGGCCAGCTGCATCGTCGCCCTCCACTCCCATGACGGCGAGGCGGAGAACATGACGCTGGAAAACGAGCTCTTCAAGTCCTTCCGCATGGTGGCCCGAACACCCACCATCGTGGCCCACTCCTACGCCGCCAAGCGCCACTACTTTGACGGCGAGAGCCTCTACCTCCACCGCCCCCGGACGGATCTGAGCGTGGCGCAGAACTTCCTCTACTCCCTGCGGGAGGACACGAAGTTCGACGACGACGAGGCCAAGCTGCTGGACCTGTGCATGATTCTCCACGCCGAGCACGGCGGCGGCAACAACTCCACCTTCGCCTGCCGGGTTCTCACCTCCGCCGGCACGGACTTCTACTCCTCCATCGCCGCAGCGGTGGGGGCTCTGAAGGGCTTCCGCCACGGCGGCGCCAACGTCAAGGTGGTGGAGATGATGCAGTACCTCAAGCGGGCCGTGCGGGACTGGAGCGACGACAGCCAGGTGAAGGACCAGCTGGTCCGCATCCTCCGCCGCCAGCTGGGGGACGGCACAGGCCTGATCTACGGCATGGGACACGCCGTCTACACCCTCTCCGACCCCCGGGCCGAGATCCTCAAGCAGTTCTCCCGCCACCTGGCGGAGAAAAAGGGCATGGTGAAGGAGCTGGACCTCATCCAGGCCGTGGAGCGGCTGGCCCCGCAGGTCTTCCAGGAGGAGCGGAACTCCGACAAGCCCATCTGCGCCAACGTGGACCTCTACTCCGGCTTTGTCTATAAGCTCCTGGGCATTCCCGCGGACCTGTATACCGCCATCTTCGCCAGCGCCCGGATGCCCGGCTGGTGCGCCCACCGCATTGAGGAATGCTGCGCCGAGGACCCCCGCATCATCCGGCCCGCGTACAAGACCGTCTCCCGGCGGACGCCCTACGTCCCGCTGGCGGAGCGCTGCTGACAGGAGGTATTTACCATGATCACACTCCACGATACCGGCGTCTTTCTGGCAGGCGGCGCCCTCCACGCCGCCGCCCCCATCTCCCAGGCGGAGGGCCGGCGGCGGACCCTGGCCTGGCAGATTCTCCAGGCCCACAGCGTCTCCGGAGATCCGGAAAAACTCCAGGTCCGCTTTGACGCCATGGCCAGCCACGACATCACCTACGTGGGCATCATCCAGCAGGCCCGGGCCTCCGGCATGCGGGAGTTCCCCGTGCCCTACGCCCTGACCAACTGCCACAACTCCCTGTGCGCCGTGGGGGGCACCATCAACGAGGACGACCACGCCTTCGGCCTCTCCGCCGCCCGGAAATACGGCGGCATCTATGTCCCGGCCAACCAGAGCGTCATCCACTCCTACGCCCGGGAACAGCTGGCGGGCTGCGGGAAGATGATCCTGGGCTCCGACTCCCACACCCGCTACGGAGCGCTGGGCACCATGGCCGTGGGCGAGGGCGGGCCGGAGCTTTGTAAGCAGCTCCTCAAAAACACCTGGGACGTACCCTATCCATCGGTGGTGCTGGTCTATCTCACCGGCACGCCAAAACGGGGCGTCGGACCCCATGACGCGGCCATCGCCCTGATAAAGGCCACCTTTGGCAGCGGCTTTGTGAACAACTGCGTACTGGAGTTCGCCGGCCCCGGCGTGGCGGGACTGCCCATCGACTTCCGCAACGGCGTCGATGTCATGACCACCGAGACCACCTGCCTCTCCTCCATCTGGGAGACCGACGACGAGACCCGGGGCTTCTACGAGGCCCATGGCCGGGAAGATGCGTACAAAGAGCTCCGTCCCGGCGAGTTCGCGTACTACGACAAGTATATTGAGCTGGACCTGGGCAAAATCGAGCCCATGATCGCCCTGCCCTTCCACCCCTCCAACGCCTGGACCATCCGGGAGTTTTTGGACAACGCGCCGGAGCTCCTGGCGAAGGTGGAGGCCGACGCCCGGGGCCGCTGGCCCAAGGCCCAGGTGAACCTGACGCAGAAAATCCACGACGGCGGCGTCTGGGCGGACCAGGGCGTGATTGCCGGGTGCGCCGGGGGCCTTTTTGACAACATCACCGAGGCGGCGGACATCCTCCGCCACGGCAGCTGCGGCGACGGGTATTTTTCCCTGGACGTGTACCCCACCAGCGTTCCCGTCAGCCTGGAGCTGACGAAAATCGGCGCCACGGCGGACCTGCTGCAAAGCGGAGCCGTCATCAAGCCCAGCTTCTGCGGCCCCTGCTTCGGCGCGGGGGACGTGCCCGCCCACAACGGCCTGAGCCTCCGGCACACCACGCGGAATTTCCCCAACCGGGAGGGCTCCAAGCCCGGAGAGGGCCAGTTCGCCGCCGTGTGCCTCATGGACGCCCGGTCCATCGCCGCCACCGCCCGCTGCGGCGGCAGGATCACCCCCGCCACGGAGATTGCCTATGAGCCCGTCCGGCATCCCTACCACTTTGACCGGGGCGTGTACGAAAAGCGGGTCTACAACGGCTTTGGGAGGCCCCGCCCGGAGGAAAAGCTGATTCTGGGCCCCAACATCACCGACTGGCCGGAGATGGGTCCCCTGGCGGACAATCTGCTGGTGGAGCTGGCGGCGGTGCTCCGGGACGGCGTGACCACCACCGACGAGCTGATTCCCTCCGGCGAGACCTCCTCCTACCGCTCCAACCCCCTGCGGCTGGCGGAGTTCACCCTCTCCCGCCGGGAGCCGGAGTACGTGGGCCGGGCCAAGGCCGCCGCGGAGCTGGAGTCCAAACGGCTGGCGGGCGAAACGCCGGAGAGGCTCCAGGACCTGCTGGACCGCTGCGGCGCGAAGGCCGAGGAGACCCAGTTCGGCTCCTGCGTCTTCGCCATGAAGCCCGGCGACGGCTCCGCCCGGGAGCAGGCCGCCTCCTGTCAGAAGGTGCTGGGAGGCCTTGCCAACATCTGCTACCAGTTCGCCACCAAGCGCTACCGCTCCAACTGCATCAACTGGGGCATTCTGCCCTTCACACTGGACGAGGGGACGGCGTTCCCCTATGAGGCGGGGGAGTGCGTATTTGTCCCCGGCATCCGGGCGGCTATTCGGGACGGCCGGGAGGACATCCCCGCCAAGGTGCTGACGGCGGACGGCGGCACAGCGGACATCCTGCTCCACATTCACGGGCTGACCCTCGAGGAGCGGGAGATCCTTCTGGACGGATGTCTGATGAACTACTATGCCAGGCGCGTAAATTGACGGAGGCGCTCGATGAAAAAAATTAAAATGACAACGCCCCTGGTGGAGATGGACGGGGACGAGATGACCCGCGTCCTCTGGGGGATGATCAAAGACAAGCTGATCCTGCCCTTTGTGGACCTGAAAACCGAGTACTATGACTTAGGTCTCCTGAGCCGCAACGCCACCGGGGACCAGATCACCGTGGACGCCGCCAACGCCGCCCGGCGGCTGGGCGTGGCGGTGAAGTGCGCCACCATCACCCCCAACAAACAGCGGATGGAGGAGTACCCGGAGCTCACTGAGATGTGGAAGTCCCCCAACGGCACCATCCGGGCCATTCTGGACGGCACCGCCTTCCGCGCCCCCATCGTCCTGCCCGCGATCCGGCCCGTGGTGAAAAACTGGGAAAAGCCCATCACCATCGCCCGCCACGCCTACGGCGACATGTACAAGGCCGTGGACATGACCACGGAGGAGCCGGGAACGGCCACCCTCACCTTCCGGGGCAGAAGCGGGACGGAAAAAACGCTGGACGTTCAGACCGTGGACGGCCCCGCCGTCTGGCAGGGCCAGCACAACAAGGAAACCAGCATCCGGGCCTTCGCCCGCTCCTGCTTCCAGTACGCCATCGCCCAAAAGCAGGACCTGTGGTTCTCCGCCAAGGACACCATCGCCAAGACTTACGACGGGGAGTTCAAGCGGATCTTTGAGGAGGAATACGAGACCTCCTACAGGGCGGAATTTGAGAAGCTGGGCATCACCTACTTCTACACCCTCATCGACGACGCCGTGGCCCGGGTCATCCGCTCCAAGGGCGGGTTCATCTGGGCGCTGAAAAACTACGACGGGGACGTCATGAGCGACATGGTGGCCGCCGCCTTCGGCAGCCTCGCCATGATGACCTCCGTGCTGGTCTCCCCCGACGGGACCATGGAGTTCGAGGCCTCTCATGGCACTGTCACCCGGCACTACTACCGGTATCTAAAGGGCGAAAAGACCTCCACCAACCCCATGGCCACCATTTTCGCCTGGTCCGGCGCCCTCAAGCGCCGGGGAGAGCTGGACGGCCTGCCGGAGCTGGTGAAATTCGGCCAGGATCTGGAGGCCGCCTCCCTCCAGACCCTGGCGGACGGCGTGATGACAAAGGACCTGCTGCCTCTGGTGGAGCCGGGCTTCCAGGCCCGGGGCGCAGACAGCGAGGAGTTTCTTAACGCCATTGCCGCCCGTCTGGCCTGAGTTTCAAAAAAAGCGCGGCCTATCCGGGGAGGACGGGCCGCGCTTTTGTTCTGTTCCTCTCAAGCGGACAGACGTCTTCACGTGGCGCCCGGCAGCCGGGCCATAGGGTTCCACACCGGATCGCGCCCTCCGGCGGAGCGCTCCGCCACGGCCGCCGCTCCGCCTTTGACCGGCACGGATAATTGCCCTTGCCCGGGTGCTGTTATCCTCAGGCAAGGGCAATTTTTTGTTCACGGCATAATGAAAGCCGCGGTTCTATGCCGCTTTACGGGGGAAGCGTCCTCCCTATCCCCGCATGATGTGGATGGCGAAGCCGCCGAACTCCTCCTCCAGATAGATGTTTTTCAGCTTACCTTCCTCCGTGTAGGCGGCGGTGTCCATCTTAAAGGCGAAGCCCTTCTCCCTCAGCTCCGCCACGGCATCATCCAGGTCCGGCGTCCGCATGGCGATGTGGCCGTTCCGCCCCAGGAAGGGTGCCTTCATGCACTCGAAATACTCCCCGGCGAACTCAGACTTCTGGCCGTGGCGGGGATTCAGGTTGAACACCAGGCTCAAAAGCTTTGCCAGCTCCAGCGCCGCCTGGGGGTCCGGGGTGTTGATGCCCAGGTGGGCCAGCTCAAATTCGTTCCGCATGGCCGCGCCCCCTCATCTGGACTGGGCGGCGGTGGGGTTGTAGAGGCCCACGGTCTCCCGCTTCTCCCCCATGACGTCCGCCTCGGTGAAGGCGACGTACTTGATGGCCTTGCGGGTGAAGGCGGCGTAGGTCAGGTGGATACGTCCGTCGGCGCTCTGCATGATGTGGGGGTACTCATACTGCTTGTTGTTGGTCTTGTTCTCGTCACCCACAAAGCCCTCGCCCCGCTCCATCCAGCGGATCATAGGGAAGGTCAGTCCGCCGTCCTCGCTGAGGGCCACGGCCACGGGGCACCGCAGCCCCGGCCAGGCCGCCTTGCCGGGAGAGGGCTCCGGCGTGCAGGTGGGGTTGCAGGCGATGGCGATCCGCCCGCTCTGGAGGCGGATGGCGCTGATGCTGGAGTTGTTGTTGGGCAGAGGGGTGGGCTTGGGCTCGGACCAGGTGTCCCCCCAGTCAAAGGACTCGCTGCGGTAGATATTGGCCGCCTCCCGGTCCCGCATGAAGGCCGCCAGGTGCCCGCTCTCCAGCTCCACCACGTTGGCGTGGACCCGGCCATGGCTCTTGGGCATATCCACCTGCCGCCAGGTTTTCCCCTGGTCGTCGGAGATCTGGAAGGCGGTGGGGTCGCCGGAGAGGCCCTCGGCGGAGTCGGTGCACAGCCAGTTGGCGAAGATCCACCGGCCGTTGGACAGCACCTGGATGGCCTGGCGGCAGAAGGTGCCCTCCCGGGGGAAGACGGTCTCGTAGGGCCCCCAGGTCAATCCGCCGTCGGCGCTCTTCTGGAGGCGGACCTGGGAGGTGAACTGCATGTTGTCCTTCCCCGCCTGGCGGTCCCTCTGGGCGGTGTACATGGCCCAGACGGCGCCATCCGGGCCGTAGAAGAGGGAGGGGTTCTGCTCGCTGCGCTCCGGGTCGCCGGAGACGTCTACGGGCTCCGTCCAACGGTCCGCCCCCTTGGGCAGGCGGGCGCAGACGATGTGGACGTCGGCGCTGCCCTCATAGGTGCCGGCAAACCAGCAGCACAGCAGGTCTCCGTTAGGGAGCTCCAGCGTGGCGGGGGAGTGGCAGGTGGGATGGACGCCGGGGGGGATGACGGCCTCCACGGTGCCCATCTCCAGGTTTTGATAGAGAACGCCGTCGGGGGTCAGTCCGGGCAGAACAGGATAGCTCATACAATCATCAGCCTTTCACAAAATTTTGAGAGAATAAGCGGCGAGGGCGGAACGGCGGAGCCGTTCCGCCCTCAGCTGGTCAGGGGTGGATCTTCCCGTTTCGAAGGTCAGGCAGCCTTGACGGCCTTTTTCTTCCGGGCGGTGTTCCAAACCAGAAGCGCCGCGCCCAGCACCACGCCGATGCCGGAGGTGATGATCTCAGGGCTGATGAGGCAGATGGCCGCCACAAACAGCAGCACCCGCTCCGCCACGCTCAGCTCAACGCTGAAATAGCCGGAGACCACGGTGGCCAGGAAGAAGGTTCCAACCAGCAGCATGGCGGCGCCCAGGACAATCTCCATGGCGGCGCCCTCCAGCAAAATGGCGGGGTTGTACACGAACACGAAGGGAACCATAAAGCCCACCATGGAGAAGAGGAAGCCCTTGATGCCGGTCTTCATGGCGTTGGCGTCGGCGATGCCGGCGGCGGTGTAGGAGGCCACGCACACCGGCGGGGTGATCTGGGCCATGATACCGTAGTAGAACACAAACATGTTGGCGCAGAGGTTGGCGGTGCCGTCGGCCATGCCGCTGGAGATGAGGATGGGGCGGATGCAGGGTACGAACAGGATAACGCCTACCAGGTAGGCAGCCACCGTAGGCAGGGCCATGCCCAGAAGCATGCAGCCCACCATGCCGATCAGCAGGGCCACAAACAGCATGTTGGTGCCCAGGCCGCTGATGACGGCGGAGAGGTTGGTGGCCAGGGCCGTCTGGCCGGTGACCACGTTGATGATGATGCCGCAGGCGGCGGTGGGGATGGCGATCTCGGCGGCCTGCTTGGCGCCGTCCATGCAGCACTCCCAGATGCCCTTGAGGCCCACAAAGTCCTTCTTCTCACCCACAAAATAGCTGATGACGTTGCACACCAGGCAGGAGAAGATGCCCATGGTGCCGGCCCGCATCAGCGAGGCGCCCCGGACGATGAACACCACCAGGATCACGGCGGGCAGCAGCAAATACAGGCGGGGGAGGATCTTCCGCTCCACCTTGATGGTGGTGTCGGCCCTGCCGTCCAGGCGGCTGGCCCGCTTGGCGGCCAGCCGGTCCACCAGGACGAACACGGCGAAGTAGTAGGCCACGGCGGGAATGATGGCGGCGGTAGCCACGCGGCCGTAGGGGATGCCCAGCATCTCCGCCATGATGAACGCGCCCACGCCCATGATGGGAGGCATGACCTGGCCGCCGGTGGAGGCCACGGCCTCGATGGCGCCGGCCTCCTCGGGCTCGTAGCCCACCTTCTTCATCATGGGGATGGTCATGACGCCGGTGGTGGCCACGTTGGCCACGGCGGAGCCGGAGATCATGCCCATGAGGCCGGAGGAGATGACGGCGGCCTTGGCCGGTCCGCCGGAGCCCTTGTTGGAGGCCTTCATGCCGATGTCAATCAGCAGCTGGCCGCCGCCGAAGGCGGAGAAAAACGCGCCGAAGACGATGAAGTAGAACAGGCTGTTGGCGGAGGTCTGGAGCGGGGAGCCGAAGATGCCGGAGGTGCTCATGGTCATGCCCTCGGTGAACTGCTTGAGCATGGCGGCAAAGGGCTTGCCCCGGGTGTAGAGGATGCCCGGCAGGTACTGGGCCGTCCAGGCGTAGATGATGAACAGCAAAATGAAGCCGAAGAGGATGCCGCCCAGGGTACGGCGCACAGCCTCCAGCAGCAGCACCGCGGTGATCACCATGAAAGCGATGTCGATGGAGTCCACAGGGCTGATGAACAGCACGTGGTCCACCAGGGACTGGTAGCGGGTCACCACGTACCACAGCTGGAACACGATGCCGGCGGCCGCCAGGATGTCGACCCAGCGGGACCAGGCGAACTTGTTCAGCTCCTGGGCGGTGGCGGCATCGCCTTTCTCCTTCTGGAGCTTCTTGCGGTACTTCTTATCCGGGGGATTGTAGAGATAGACCAGGGCCAGCGCGAAGAGCAGGTGCAAAGGCGCCTGCAGCATGGTGGGAAGCTGCTTGATCAGTGCCAGATACATCTGGAACAGGAAGAACACCACTGTCAGCGCAATCGCCGCCATCTGGCGCCATTCGAGTTTCTTTCCCATTGTTGGATACCCCTCCTCAGGTGTATGTGGATGGTGTGGAACAGGTCCGCCGGGGAACGAGGGCTTCCTCGTCCCCCGGCGGCTCCTGGGTCTTTGTGCCGGGGCCTCAGGCCCCGCGCGCTGTGTTATGGATCTGAAAATCAGCCGTGGGCGTAGCCCATCTCCTCGTAATAGGCGGCGGCGCCGGGATGCAGGGGCACGCCGGTGAGGGTCAGGGTGCCGGCGGTCTCGGGGTCAAAGTAGCTCATGGCGGCCACGGCGCTGGCCAGGTCGGCCTTGTTCTCGCACACGGCCTTGGCCATGTGGTAGGCCACGGCGTAGTCCAGGCTGGTGGGGACCAGAATCACCTGCTGGGAGCCCACGGTCTTGATCTCCTCGGTCTGGCCGTTCCAGGTGTTGGCCTCCACGGTGACGTAGTCGTAGCCCATCTCCACCATCTTGGCCATGGTCTCCTCGCCCAGCTGCACGTCGTACATGTCGTGGGTCAGGCACAGCTCGGAGGTGTTGGCCTGGCCGGCGCCGATGTGGTCGATGGTCATGTCGTACAGGTCGTCCTGCAGGCCGCTCTTGATGGCGTCGCCGCCGGTCTTTTCAACCACGCCGCCCCAGGAGGCAACGTCCTCCAGCGTCACGCCCAGAGCCTCGAAGACCTTCTCCGCGGCCAGCTCGCCGAAGGTGCCGTTGGTCTTGATGACCAGCTTCACGGGGTACTTCTGGGCCACCAGCTCCTCCACGGTGGTGATGCCGGTGGCGTCCACAAACTTCTGGGTGAACATGACGTTGACGAAGTCATGGCCCAGGCCGCCGGCAATGGCGCAGATGTCGGGGGTGGGGGCGTTGCCCAGGATGCCCTCCTCCATGCTCCACTTGGCGGGGGCGGAGTTGGACATGACGATGTCGCACTGGGCGCCGCCGTTGACGATGACGGGCGCGCCCACGCCGCCGGGAGAGGTGGTGGTGATGCTGATGTTGGCGCCGGGGATCTCCTTGACAATGGCGGTCTGGATGGCGGCGGCGTAGTTATAGGCCGCGGTGCCCACCTCCTGGGCCGCAAAGGTCAGGTCCACGTTGCCGGAGATCTCGGTGCTCTGCTCGCCGCTGTCGGCGGGAGCTTCGGTATTGGCGGGGGCGTCGGTGTTGGCGGGCTGGCTGCTGCCGTTATCGCCGCCGCAGGCGGCCAGGCTCAGCGCCATCGCCAGGGTCAGGATCAGAGCAAATACTTTTTTCATGGTGTTTCTTCCTTTCAAATTTTTCGTGGCTATTCTTCTCCGGCGGGGCCGGTTAAAGACGGGAAATTACTTCTCCGCTTTGGCGTTGGCCATGCGGATGCCGTAGTCCATGGCGTTCACCAGGCTCAGCTCGTTGGCGTGGCCGTCCCCCGCGTGGCCAAAGCCGGTGCCGTGGTCCACACTGGCCCGGATGATGGGCAGGCCCAGGGTGACGTTTACGCCGGCCACGGCGTCCCAGTGGCCCTCGGCCTTGTTGTAGACAAAGCCCTTGACCTTCAGGGGGATGTGGCCCTGGTCGTGGTACATGACCACCACGATGTCATACCAGCCGCCCAGCGCCTTGGAGAACACGGTGTCCGGCGGGGTGGGCTTCTTCTCGGGGATGATGATGCCCTCGGCCATGGCGGCGTCGATGGCAGGCTGGATCTCCTCGATCTCCTCCCGGCCGAACATGCCGTTCTCGCCGCAGTGGGGGTTCAGTCCTGCCACGGCGATCTTGGGCTCCTTGATGCCGATGGCCTTGCAGCCGGCGTTGGCGATGCGGATGACATCCAGCACCCGGTCCTTCTTCACCCGGTCGCAGGCCTCCCGGAGGGAGACGTGGGTGGAGACGTGAACCACCCGCAGCTCCTCATGGGCCAGCATCATGGTGTACTTGGAGGTCTTCGTGTAGTCGGCGTAGATCTCGGTATGGCCGCTGTAATGGTGGCCGGCCATGTTGATGGCCTCTTTGCTCAGGGCGTTGGTGATGGTGGCGTCCACCTCGCCGCTCATGGCCAGCTCGATGACCTTTTTCACATACTGGAAGGCCGCCTCGCCGCCCAAGGCCGTGGCCCCCAGCCCAAAGGGCTTTGGATGCTCCGGATCGTTGGGAATGTCGGCCGCCTTGACAATCCCCATGTCGTACACGTCGATGACGCCGTACTCATAGTTTGCCTCGCTGACGGCCTTGATGGCCCGGACCTTCATGTCAACGCCGGAGACCACTTTGGCCGCCTTGGCGGCGTACTCCATGGCGGTGACGTCGCCGATAACCAGGGGGCGGCAGCGCTCATAGACCGTCTTGTCCGCCAGGGCCTTGACGGTGATCTCCGGGCCGTTGCCGAAGGGGTCCCCCATGGTGATGCCTAAGATTGGCTTGCTCATATGTACTCCTCCTTATTCTAATCAGGAAAGGTCTCTGGTCTCTTCCAGAACCCGTTTCAACTCCTCAACGCCCTCGTCGCAGAGATAGCTGAAGGGCCTGCGGCAGTCGCCCACGGGGTAGCCCATCATGGCCACGCCCTTTTTGATGATGGTGTTGGGGTTGCCGAACTTGAACACCCGCTGGAGGGCCACGATGGCGTCCTGAGCCGCCTGGGCCCTCTCCAGGTCACCGGCTGCAAAGTAGTCGTAGATAGAGGCGATGGTCCTGGGCCACAGGTTGGCCCGGCCAGCCACGCCGCCGGCTCCGCCGGCCTTGAGGCAGGGGAGGATATTGCCGTCATTGCCCGCCAGGACGGCGAAGTCCTTGCCCACGTCCCGGGTGAGGTCGATGTACGCCTTGAGATTGTCCAGGTCGCCGCTGGAGTCCTTGGCGCCCATGATGACGTCCACGTCCTTTGCAAGCTTTGCGACGGTCTCCGGCAGCAGCTTGTTGCCGGTACGGGCGGGGATGTTGTAGAGCACAATGGGGATGTCCACGTGCCTTGCCACCTCGCAGTAGTGGTCATAGAGCTCCTTCTGGCTGGCCAGGGCGAAGCTGGGAGTGATGATGGACAGCGCGTCCGCCCCCATCTCCTGGGCTCTCCTGCTGAGGTACACGGTGTCCCGGGTGGAGATGCAGCCGGTGCCGGCGTAGACGGGAATCCGGCCCTTTACCTGATCCACAGCGGCCTCCAGGATCTCCTCCTTCTCCTTCATGCTGAGGATGTAGGCCTCGCCGTTGGTGCCAAAGGGGAAGATCCCGTGGACGCCGCCGGCGATCTGCCGCTCGATCTGGTTGCGGAGCTCGGGGATATTGACGCTCTCGTCCGCGGGGTTCATGGGGGTGACGACCGGTGGGATGATGCCCTTGATCTCGACCTGCTTCATGTTCGCACGCTCCTTATTCAAAATTCCTGCCGGATTGAAAGACTGTCTTAGAACCTGTACTCATAGCCGGGGGATACCGGATTGACAGGGGACTTTGCCGTCAATCCAGACAAATTTCCCCCTAAAACCCCGGCGGATTTCAAGAAAATTCAACCAGGGGTGATGGCATTCAACCAGGGGTGATGGCAGAAGACCCTGCAAGGCGGTACTCAACGGTTGTGAATGCGGGTTCTTAGAGAACCTCCTGATAGATCCTCCGGGCGTCTTCGGGAGTGACCTCGCGCATGTTGTTCACCAGCAGGCGGGTGACCTCCATGCCGGAGGCCACCAGGGCCTCCAGGTCCTCCTTGGGCACGCCGAACTCCGTGAGGCTGGTGGGAATGTCCAGATGCTTGACAATTTCCTCCAGCCGGGCGATAACGGCGGCGCTCTTTTCCTCCTCCGTCCCGGCGTCCCCGGTCATGCAGCGGTCATAGGCCCTGGCCAGCAGAGGCCGGCAGGCAGGCTCATTGAACCGCATCACCGGGGCCAGCAAAATGGCGTTGGACACGCCGTGGGCGATGTGGTACTTGCCGCCCAAGGGGTAGCTCAGGGCGTGAACGGCGGTGGTGCCGGAGGCGGTGATGGCGACGCCCGCGTAAAAGCTGGCCAGGAGCATGGTATTTTTGGCGTCCATGGCCTCGGGGTCGTCGCAGGCACGCTGGATGTTGCCCAGGATCATGTCCAGGGCCTGGAGGGCGAAGACGTCGCTGAAGGGGTTGGCCTTGTTGCTGGTGTAGCACTCAATGGCGTGGGCCAGGGCGTCCACACCGGTGGCGGCGGCGATTTTCCGGGGCAGCTTTTTGATCATCACCGCGTCCAGGATCACATAGTCCGCAATCATCTCGGTGTTGACGATGCCCACTTTCAGCTGCTTCTCAGGCACGGCCACAATGGCGTTGGGGGTGGCCTCGGAACCGGTGCCGGCGGTGGTGGGAATCATCAGGGTCTTCATACACTTCCTGGCCCGCCCCGGGGTGTCCAGCAGCTCTTTAATGCCGTACTCGTCGGTCATCAGAATGCTGGCGAGCTTGGCGGTGTCCATGACGCTGCCGCCGCCCACGGCCATAATGAAGTCCGCGCCGCACTCCTTGCACTGGTCCACCAGCTTCTGCGCCTCCATGTAGCTGGGCTCCGCCGGCAGATCGTCCAGGACCACGGTCTCCACGCCGGTCTTTTGAACCTGGGCCATGGGAAATTCCAGCAGGCCCGCCCCCTCGATGCCCTTGTCGGTGAACACCACCAGGCGCTTGACGCCGTTGGCGGCGAAAATCTCCGGAATCCGACCCAGGGCATCCTCGCCGCTGTACACCGCATGGGGCATCTTCAATTCGTACTTGGTCAGCATTTGACATCCTCCTCTTGATCCCCGGCGCCCAAGGACAGCGCCAGCCTGTAAAACAGGTCGGGCTCCCCAAAGCCGCCGGATTTTGAAATGATATGATGGGTCTTTCCCTGATACACAAAGCTGGTGAGTACCGCGCCGGTGTCCAGCTCGCACACCGGAATCAGCTCTGCCGTTCCCACGGCCCTCATCAGGGCCAGCAGCGTGTCGCCGCCGGTGCAGAGGATGGTGGCGTCCAGGCCGCCGTCCAGCATCCGCCGCATCAGCCGGCCCAGCTGGACGGAGATCCCCCGGCGCAGGTCCTCCGTGGTCAGTCCACGCTCCCTGGCGTAGCGGTCCGTGTCATCACAGCCGGCGGGGTCGTTGACGTCCAGAATGAACCGCCGCTCCCGCCGCGCGGTGTCCAGCCACGCCGCCGCGGCCGCCGTACACTCCTCCGTCTCCAGCCAAGACTCCTCCAGCTTCTGGGCCGGGCTGAGATGAATGTGGGGGAAGCCGTGGGCCTCTGCCGCCGCCATCTGGCGCAGCGTCACCGGGTTTACACTGCCGCAGGCTACAAACAGGGCGGGCGCCAGGTCCGGCAGCCCGGGAGGCGTGCCCCGCAGATCCAAAATCTCCGCCAGGGCCGCCGCAAAACCCGCGCAGCCGGCGGAGAGCTGCAGCCCCTCCCGGCCCAGCCTCAGGCCGATGTCCATCAGGTCCCGGTCGGTCTCCGCGTCGTAGACCTGGATGCCGGGATGGACTGCCGCCGTCTCCCCCAGGCCGTGGAGCACCACCGCCCGGTCCGTCTGGGCAGCGATGATCTCCGCCACGGAGGAACATCTCACCGGCTCAAAGGGGTCCTGGCCAAAGACGCTCTCCGCCACCGGCACACCGCCGATGTAGTGAACGCCGCCCCGGGTAACCCGGTCCATTTTCGGCAGGGCCGGCAGAAAGGCCAAACTCTCCGCCCCGGCACCCTCCAGCACTGCGGCCAGCTCCGCGCCCACATTCCCCCGCAGGGCAGAGTCCGTCTTCTTGTAAATATGGGTGAACCCCGCGGCCAGGGCTTCCTCCACCGCCCGGCGCACCACGCCGCAGGCCGCCTCCGGCGTCAGGTGGCGGGTCTCGGCATCCAGCACCAGCACCTGATTTTCCGCCTCCACCCGGGAGAAGTCATAGGCCGGGTCCGTCACCACGCAGGTCCTGGCTCCCCGGGCGGCGAACTGCACGCCCGTATCCAGCGCTCCTGTGAAATCATCCGCAATTGTTAATAACCTAGTCATGCAGCACCTCCCATGCGTCCATTTTTGAAACGTATTTTTTGTGCCACTGCTTATATGGACATTTTTATCAAAAAATATCGTGTCGCCGCTGTTACTTTGGCATTATTTTATAGTGGTCATCTCAATTTCGCAAACTTTTTCCCGCCCCAAAGTGTTTATTTTTGAAACGCGCCGAAAAAGACTTGCGAAATTTTTGTTGGTTTGTTATAATACGTTTAAATATTAAACACTTTTGGAGGCGCCTATGGAATTGCCGATCCGCGTACTGGGCATCGCGCCCTATGAGGGCATGAAGGCTCTCATGTCCAATCTGGCAGAGGAATACCCCCAGATGGACCTGTCGCTGTTTGTGGGTGACCGGGAGCTGGGCCTGGAGATTGCCAAGACCAATTTCCACGGAAACTACGACGTGGTCATCTCCCGCGGCGACACCGCCACCATGCTCCGGCGGGATCTGTCCATTCCCGTGGTGGAGATTGAGGTCTCCATGTACGACCTCTTGTGTACACTGAAGCTGGCGGGCAGCCTCAGCGGCGGCATCGCCTTCGTGGCCGCCGCTAGCGTCGCCGAGAGTGCCCGCCTGCTGTGCAAGGCCATGGACCTCACCATGGACATCCGCACCTACGATGAGCACCATATGGTGGAGCCCATTCTGCTGGAGCTGCGGAAGGAGCGGTTTCAGGCCCTGCTGTGCGATACCTTTGCCAACAACACCGCCAAACGCCTGGGGATGAACTCCTTTCTGGTGGCCTCCTCGGTGGAGAGCATTCGCAAGGCCTTTGACCGGGCCCTTCTGATCTGCGGCAGCCGGCAGAGCCTGCGGGAGGAGAACCTCTTTCTCCGGTCGCTGATCCGCGGCCAGATCAGTCAGACCGTGGTATTCGACCAGGAGGGCAACCTGTTTCTCTCCACCCTGGACGCCCCGGTGCCGGAGCTGCTGGAGATGCTGCGGCGGGAACTGCCGGAATCCCACAAGGACGTGGAGCGGCGAATTACCCGAAACCTGGGGGGAATGCTCTACGCCATCCGGGCGCGGCAGGTGGGCGCTGGCAGCGCCGTCTACACCGCCTTTTTTCTAGAAGCCCGAAAGACGCCCCTCTCCCCCAGTCAGTCCGGCATTCGCTTCTCCTCCTGCCCGGAGGCGGAGCGGGCCTTTGACGACAGCATTTTCAGCTTCGCGGAAACCATCAGCGACTTTCAAACTGAGATCGCCCAAATCAACCAGAGCCGGGCTCCGGTGCTGGTCACCGGCGAGGACGGCACCGGCAAGGAGACCATCGTCTATTTTCTCTACATGCGCAGCTCCCTGCAAAACCACCCCCTGATCTCCATCAACTGCAGCCTTCTCAACGACCGCAGCTGGGCCTTTCTGCTGGAGCACCACAACTCTCCCCTGGCGGACCAGGACAGCACCCTCTACTTCTCCAGCATCGACGTGCTCTCCGAAGAGCGGCAGAGGCAGCTGCTGGCCGTGCTGCTGGAGATGGACGTGTGCCGCCGGAACCGGGTGATCCTCTCCTGCGTGTGCCAGCCGGGGGAGTACGTCTCCGCCGCCGGGGCCCTCTTTCTGGATAAGCTCCGGTGCCTCTCCCTGTACCTGCCTCCCCTGCGGTCCATGCCCCAGCGGATTCCCACCCTCGTCAACCTCTCCCTCAGCCATCTCAACGCCTCTATCCCCCGGCAGGTAGTGGGTGTGGAGCCGGACGGGGTCTCCCTGCTGCAAAGCTTCCGCTGGCCCCATAACTACATGCAGTTCCGCCGGGTCATCAAGGCCCTGGCGGTCACCGCCGCCGGACAGGTCATCACGGCGGAGAGCGTGCGGGAGGTGCTGAAAAAGGAGCGCCACATGGGGGTCTTCTCCCTCCGGGCGGAAAACGCCGCCGTACCGCTGGACCTGGGCCGCACCCTGGAGGAGATCAACCAGGACGTGGCCCTGCGGGTGCTGGAGGAAACCGGCGGCAACCAGACCGCCGCCGCCAAGCGCCTGGGCATCAGCCGGACCACCCTGTGGCGGCTGCTGAAAAAATAAAAGAGCGGAGAACCATTGCGGCGCAATGGTTCTCCGCTCTTTAGCGGCGCTGTTTCCACCTATTTCCCCATCTCCCTGCGGGCGGCCTTTGCCAGCAGCTCCTGGCCCTCCGGGGAGCGTAGGACCTCCAGCACGGCCCCCCGCAGGGCCTCCTGGAACCTCTTTCCGGTGAGAAGGGCGTCCAGCATGGTGCCCTCTCCCGCTGGGGCGGCGGGGGCGGGCTTCGGCTTTCTGGGAGTCTCCGGAATTGGAGACGGCCGGTCCAGAAAGGCCCCGTCCATCCAGTCATCCATGCGGACACGGTCGTTATTCTCCCCCCGCAGGTAGAACACGGACACGCCGAAAAAAGACGCCAGCTTCTCCTGCTGGTCCTGGGTGGGGGTCTGACGGCCGGTCTCAAATTTCTCCACCGCCATCCTGGGGAATCCCAGGGCGGCGGACAGGGCGGGGCGGCTCAGTCCCCGCTCACTCCGCAGCTCAACAATGCGCTGTGCCATGGTGACCATAGCATGATCCTCCTTGTGATCGGTTGTTTACCCCATTGTACCACAGGGGAGCAGACCCTTGCAACCGCCGGAGGGGTGTGGTATCATAAGTGTTATAGAGCTATTGAACCGAAAGGAGGCCTCGCCATGCTGAAACTGAAATACGAACCCCGCTTTTTCCGGGAGCACCCGGTCCTCACCCGGGTCCTGGTGCTGGGATACACCGCCTTTATCTGCTGCTTTATATTCCCTCTGGGAAACACCGCATCCCTGCACCTCTCCTTTTTCATCCTCCTGATAGCCCTGTGCCTGGCGGAGGCCTGGGGTCCGGGGCGGGCCGCCTCCGTCTTCCTCCTAGTCCTGGCCGCCGCGGCGGCGGGCCTTCTGGGGCGGTATCTGCTGGAGTACGGCGAGGTGTCCAACACCCGCAATTTCACAGTGGAAAACGTCCTGTGGTTCCTCTTCAGTGTTCCCTTGGCAATGACCGTTGCGTATCATTTTCTCGTGAAGTGGCTGCCGGAGCATTCTGGCAGCCGGGCGTAGCTGTTATAAGGAGGATTCCCCTATGACCGATCTGCGCGACAGGACCGCCCGGCCCACCCTGGAGGAGATCGCCGCCTATGTGCAAAATCTGGTGTTCCAGGACTTCTCTACCGAGCTCATGGAGCGGTACGGCTGCCGGGAGGCCATTGAGTACAGCGCCTGTTCCATGGAGCCGGGGTGGAATGTCAAATTCAAAAAATCCGGCAGGAGCCTCTGCACCATCTACCCCAGAGAGACCTATTTCACGGTCATGGCGGTGGTAGGCCGCCGGGAAAAGGAGGCCGTGGAGGCCATGCTGCCGGACTGCGCCCCCCGGCTGCGGGAGATCTACGCCCGGACCGCCGAGGGGAACGGCCAGCGGTGGCTGATGATTGACCTGGAGGACCGGGACGAGGTGTACCGGGACGTGCTCCGGCTCATCGAAATCCGCAGAAACCGGTAAATCTCTGCCTGCAAGAAGGCGGGAGGATTCAGGAAAGGAGGCCCCATGGAGCACTGGGAATACTTGATGCCCGGCGGCCTGCGCTTCGTCTGGGCGGACAATCTCTTCCGCCCCGGCACCGACACCTTTCTTCTCTCCTCTCTGCCCCGTCTGAAACCGGGCCTCCGGGTCTGCGACCTGGGGTGCGGCACGGGCCTTTTGGGCCTCCTGCTGCTCCAGCGCCAGAGAGACCTTACTGTCACCGGCGTGGAGATCCAGCCGGAGGCGGCAAATCTTCTGGAGCGGGCCGCGGGAGAAAATGACCTGGCGGACCGCCTCACCGCCTGCCGGGGAGACCTGCGAGACATCCGCTCCCTCCTCCCCGCCGGGGGCTTTGACCTTGTGGTGTGCAATCCCCCCTACTATCCCGCAGACGCCGGGAAGCTCTCCCCGTCTCCCGCCCTGCGGGCCGCCCGGGCGGAGACCGCCTGCACCCTGGAGGATGTGTGCCAGGCCGCCGCCTGGCTTCTGCGCTGGGGCGGAGCCTGCTGCCTGGTCCACAAGCCCGAGCGGCTGACAGACCTCCTCCACGCCCTCCGCTCCGCCGCCCTGGAACCCAAACGGCTGCGGACCGTGGAACGGCGGGCGGGAGAGGCCCCCTCCCTGGTGCTGCTGGAGGCCCGCCGCGGCGGGAATCCGAGCCTTACCTGGGAGCCGCCGCTGATTTTGGAGACGGCGGAGGGCCGCCCCGCGCCGGAGCTGGACCGGATATATTTTCGCACTCCCGATAGCCAAATTTCCAATTCTCAACTTCCAATTTCCAATTTCCAATCTCGATAGAGGAGGGGCGCTATGTCTGGAACGCTCTACCTGGTGGCCACCCCCATCGGCAACCTGGGCGACTTCTCCCCCCGGGCGGCGGAGACCCTGCGCACCGTGGACTTCATCGCGGCGGAGGACACCCGGGTGTCCGTAAAGCTGCTGAACCATTTCAACATCAAAAAACCGCTGGTAAGCTATCACGAGCACAACCATGTTACCGCCGGTCAAACTGTCCTCAGCCGGCTACTGGCGGGAGAGAGCTGCGCCCTGGTAACCGACGCCGGCACCCCCGCCATCTCCGACCCCGGGGAGGATTTGGTCCGGCTGTGCGGTGAGCGAGGTGTGGAGGTCATCGCCATCCCCGGCTGCTGCGCGGCGGTGAATGCTCTGGCGGTCAGCGGCCTGCCCACGGGGCGGTTTACCTTCGAGGGATTTTTGACCGTCAACAAGAAGAGCCGCCGGGAGCACCTGGAGCGCTTAAAGGATGAGGAGCGCACCATGATCTTCCACGAGGCCCCCCATAAGCTGCGAACCACTCTGGGAGACCTCCGCGCCGCCTTCGGCCCGGAGCGGCGGATCTCCCTCTGCCGGGAGCTCACCAAGCTCCATGAGCAGACCTGGCGCACTACCCTGGGGGAGGCGGCAGACTACTACGAGACCAACACGCCCAAGGGGGAGTATGTCCTGGTGGTGGCCGGGCGGAGGCGGTCCGAAGAGGCCGCCGTCACGCTGGAGGAGGGCACGGCCCAGGTGCTGGCCCTGCTGAACCAGGGCGTCCGGCTAAAGGAGGCCGCCCGTGAAGTGGCGGAGCACACGGGACTCTCCAAAAATGAGCTCTACGCCGCCGCTCTGGAGAAGGGGCGCTGAGAGCAAAAAAGACACGGCGCGGCGTTGTTACGCCGCGCCGTGTTCGTAATCATTCCCACTCAGCCGTGGTCTCCGCCGGTCTCCGTAAGTGTGGCAGCGCTTACAGCTCTCTCAATTCCCGCAGGCAACGGGGGCACACGTTTTTTCCCTTGAACACCGCAATGTCCTTGGTTCCATCACAGAAAAGACAGCTGGGTTTATACTTTTTCAGAATGACGGACGAGCCCTCCACATAGATTTCCAATGCGTCCTTCTCCGCGATGTCCAGGGTGCGTCGCATCTCAATGGGCAGTACGATCCTCCCCAGTTCATCGACCTTTCGCACGATTCCTGTCGCTTTCACGTTGACTTCTCCTTTCGCCCACATTTGTTTACATTTCGACCGGAGTAGACAATATCATACATGATCTTAAAATGTCAACAAATATCCAAAAAGTTCAAATATAATTAACAATTTTTTGAAGGTAAGGAGGTTTCTCCCATGGCAATGGCTTGGATCTGGTCCGGAATGGTGGTCCTATCCCTGATTTTTGGCCTGTTCACCGGAAATCTAAGCGCGGTGTCCGCCGCCGCCCTGGAGGGGGCCGCCGCCGCCGTGGAGCTGGGCGTCTCCATGGCGGGGGTGCTGTGTCTTTGGTCCGGGGTAATGGAGATGATGAACGCCTCCGGCCTCTCGGCGGGGCTGGCCCAAATCTTCCGGCCCCTGCTGCGGCGGCTGCTGCCCAGCGCCAGCCGGGACCCGGAGACCCTGGCGGCGGTGTCCGCCAACGTCTCCGCCAATCTGCTGGGCCTGGGCAACGCCGCCACGCCCCTGGGCATCCAGGCCGCCCGGCGGATGGCCCGGGGCTGCGGCGGCGCCGCCAGCGACGAGCTGTGCACACTGGTGGTGCTGAACACCGCCTCCATCCAGCTGATCCCCGCCACCGTGGGTTCCCTCCGGGCCGCCATGGGCAGCGCCGCCCCCTTTGACATCCTGCCGGCGGTGTGGCTCAGCTCCGTCCTGTCGGTGACGGCGGGGCTGGCCGCCGCCAGGCTTCTCTCCCTGCCGGATCGGAGGCGCTCATGAATCTCAGCTCCCTGGTGGTTCCCCTGCTGCTGGCCCTGACGGCGGCGTACGGCCTGGGGAAGCGGGTGGACGTCTACGCCGCCCTGACCCGGGGGGCGCAGGAGGGGCTGGCGGTACTCCTGCGGATCGTCCCCGCCCTGGTGGGGCTTTTGACCGCGGTGTCCATGCTCCGGGCCTCCGGGGCCATGGAGTGCCTCTCCACCCTCTGCGCGCCGGTGCTGGACCTGCTGGGCATCCCCCCGGAGACCGCGCCGCTGATGCTGGTGCGGCCGGTGTCCGGCAGCGGAGCTCTGGCGGTGGGCAGCGAGCTGATGGCCGCCCACGGGCCGGACAGCTACATCGGCCGCACAGCCGCCGTCATGCTGGGCAGCACAGAGACCACCTTTTACACCGTCGCCGTCTACTTCGGCGCGGCGGGCATTCACAAAACCCGGCACACCATTCCCGCCGCCCTCACCGCCGACCTGACGGGATTTGTCGCCTCTGCCCTGGCGGTGCGGCTGTTCTTTGGAACATAGAAAAGGCGCGGGGAGCTCCGCTCCCCGCGCCTTTCAGCGTCACATCCCCTTCAAATCATCGTCCAGCCAGGTGTCTGTGGGCGAGAGCTTCACCGTAAACACCCGGGCGGCATTCTCCGGGTACTTGCTCTGGTGGAACTTGAACACCGTCTCCCCCTCCGGCATCCGGCAGAAAATCTCGATCTTACCCAGGGGATGGCTCATGGCGTAGCGCACCGCCTTGCCAAAGCCGTTCTGCCGGCACTTGGCCTCGTCTACAATGCGGATGCCCTCGTTCAGCGGCACCTGGAACCGGCTGTGAACCCCGGTAACCGGGCGGCACTGGAAGATGTAATAGGGTACCACGCCCCACCGGGTCAGGCCGGACAGCAGGTCCCCCAGGACCTCCCCTCTGTCGTTGACGCCCCGCAGCAGCACCGTCTGGTTCCGTACCAGCACGCCCCGGTCGGTCAGGCCGCGGACGGCCCGCCGGGCCTCCTCCGTCAGCTCCCGGGGGTGGTTAAACTGCGTCACTAGGCACAGGGCCTTCTTCTTTCCATACTCCGCGAACAGGTCCAGCAGCTCCGGATCACCGTAGATGCGCTCCGGCAGCGTCACCGGCACCCGGGAGCCGAAGCGGATGAAATCCAGGTGCTCCACGGCGCTCAGCTCCCGCAGGTAGCGCTCCAGGATGTGGTTTGGGTTCAGCAGGGCGTCGCCCCCGGAGACCAGCACGTTGGAAATCTCCCGGTGGTCCCTCACGTAGGACGCCACCTCGTCCACCCGCTTGTTCAGCTCCTCCTCGGAAAGGCCCACCAGCCGCTTTCGGAAGCAGTGGCGGCAGTACATGGCGCACTGGTTGGTGGACAGCAGCAGCACCGTCTGGCCGTATTTGTGCTGCATCCCCTCCAGCTTGGTGTTGTCCGCCTCGCCGCTGGTGTCAAAGGATCCGCCGGCGTCCAGCTCCTCCAGAGAGGGGACGCACATCCGCCCGATGGGGTCGTCGGGGTCCCCAGGGTCCACCAGGGACAGATAGTAGGGGGTAATCAGCATGGGGAACCGCTTCAGCACTTCCGCGTGCCGCGCCGTCTCCTCCGCCGTCCACCCCAAAATGGGCGCCAGCTCCTCCGCCGTCTTGATTCCATTCCTCAGCTCACTCTGCCAACTCATACTCATACCGCCTTTCCTATATTCCAAATACTATTCGCAGCCAAAAAAGAAAAACTCCGTATTCGCCGCCGAGAGACACCACGGTCAGTCATGAATACGGAAAAAAGAAAACGCGCATAAACTGGCCCTGCGGGCCCGGCTTACACGCTTACATAAATGATGTTGAGTGAGACCTTCAAATCGTAACGGTCAGATTGCCTCCAACGGTATTTATGCCTTCCTCCATCGTGCTCCTAGACATGCCTCCAAATATTCCATTGATTTGTTTTATATATTATAGCAAAAACTCACAGACTTTGCAAGTCGAATTTTGCGCTTTTAACTAAATTTTAACGATTTAATGGATATCTGTACTTGCCCATTTTTCCGTCCCCCAAATTTTTTCGAAATTGGGGTTGCATTTTCCCCAGGAGTGTCGTATACTACCCTCAGAAAACAACTGAATCCTTTGTCTTCAGGGCGGGGTGCGATTCCCCACTGGCGGTACAGTCCGCGACCGGGCGCCTTGGCGTCCGCTGACCCGGTGAAACTCCGGGACCAACCGTATAGTCGGGATGGAAGAAGATGAGTGCAGTAAAGCTGTGCGCCTGTTTGCGCGCTCCTTTGTTGTTTGTTCACCTGGAGAGAAGTCAAAGCGTCCAGGTGTTTTCAAACAAAACAAAGGAGTGTATTTTTATGTCCGAACCCAATGTCACCGTCGTCTCCGCCCCCCGCGCCCGCATGAGCGTCAAGATCGTCACCTCCCTGGGCATGCTCACAGCCGTGGCCTATGTCACCATGCTCCTGAGCAAGATGCTGCCCCAGGTGTACGGCTTCCTCCAGCTGGACGTGCAGGCCACCGCCATCACCATCGGCGGCTTCCTCTTCGGCCCCCTGGCCGCCGCCGCCATCTCCGTGGTGCTGCCCATTATTGAGATGCTCACCGTCAGCGACACCGGCCCCATCGGCTGCCTCATGAACATGCTGGCCACCGCCTCCTTCTGCTGCACCGCCGCCTTTGTCTACAAGAAGATGCACACCAGAAAGGGCGCCGTCATCGGCCTGACTCTGGGCGTCATCGCCCAGGTGGCGGTGATGCTGCTGTGGAACTACCTCATCACCCCCATCTATCAGGGCGTGCCCCGGGACGTGGTGGCGGGAATGCTGCCCACCGTGTTTCTCCCCTTCAACCTGGTGAAGGGCGGGCTGAACATGGGTCTGATCCTGGTGCTCTACAAGCCCGTGGTCACCGCCCTGCGGCGGGCTAAGCTGGCACCGGAGTCCCAGACGATGGTGGAGAGCAGGAAGATTAACGCAGGCTTCCTGCTGTTCTCCCTGGCGGTGCTGGGTACCTTCGTCACCATCGCCCTGGTGCTGATGGAGATTATCTGATTTTGTCATCCATATCATTTTCCTTTCCGGAGGCGGCGGCGTGTATCAACACGCCGCCGCCTCCCTGTTTCTCCCTTTCGGCTCTTGTATCAAAGCAGGGCCGTTTTACCCTCTCTTCCGCGTCATGAGAATTCCAGCCACTGTCCCTATGAGAACCCCCGGGGTCAATCTGACAAACAGCCACTCAAAGGCGTGGAAGAGCACTCCAACGACGGCGGTCTCAGGATTGCTGTAGTCCCAGCCCAGATAAGGACTGCAGAGTTTGCTGAGAACCACAAAAATCGCTGCTGTGACTCCGCACAACGCGATCAGCAGCCAGTGCCACGTCTTTCGTCTCATGGCCATCCTCTCTGCCAGCTGGAGGTTGATGATCTCCAATTTCTCGCAAATCACCTTCAAACCGTCAGCCTCCGGTGCGGTAATCGTCTCTCCCAGCAAAGTGTTCACGGGTGTTTCAAGCACCTCTGACAGGGAGATCAGCATGTCAGAATCGGGAACTGACAGCGCCTGCTCCCATTTTGAAACCGTCTGCCGCACCACGCCCAGCTTGACAGAGAGTTCCTCCTGTGAAAGTCCTTTTGCCTTTCTGGCAGTTCTGATGTTTTCGTTCAGCATTTGGGATACCTTCTTTCTTTCAATTGTTGCAACAATTATAGGAGGAACTGCCCGTTGCTGCAAGCAACGCATATTAACATTTGCGTTTCGCCGACGTGGTATAGCGTCAAATCGGGTCATCTGGTTTTATGAGGCGAACGTATCTCCTGTTTCTCCCTCTTTTCAAACGAGAACACATGTGCTATCATAGAGAAAATTCCGCCGGAGAGGAGGGCCGCCCATGGACCGGGTGATTCTGCACTGTGACCTGAACTGCTTTTACGCCTCTGTGGAGCTGTTGAGCCACCCGGATCTGCGGGAGATCCCCACGGCGGTCTGCGGGGACCCCTCGTCCCGCCACGGCATCATTCTGGCCAAAAACGAGCCCGCGAAAAAATATGGCGTCCAGACGGCGGAGACTATCTGGCAGGCCAAAAAGAAGTGCCCCGGCCTGGTGCTCCTGCCGCCTCACCACAGCCTGTACCACGAGTACTCCCGGAAGGTCAACCAGATCTACGACCAGTACACCGACTTGGTGGAGCCCTTCGGCATTGACGAGAGCTGGCTGGACGTGACCCACACCCTCCA
>CAJUDV010000026.1 GCA_910585385.1 uncultured Oscillibacter sp.
CCCTGCCCCGCGTCCGCGACTTCCAGGGCATCAACCCCAACTCCTTTGACGGCCGCGGCAACTACGCCCTGGGCATCAAGGAGCAGCTGATCTTCCCCGAGATCGAGTATGACAAGATCGACAAGATCCGCGGCATGGATGTCGTCATCTGCACCACCGCCCACACCGATGAAGAGGCCCGGGCCCTGCTGGAGCAGGTCGGCGCTCCCTTCGCCCGCTAAGGAGGAAGAACGATGGCTAAGAAATCTATGATTCTCAAGCAGCAGCGTCCCGCCAAGTTCTCCAGCCGGCGGTACAACCGCTGCAAGCTCTGCGGCCGCCCCCACGCCTACCTGCGTGACTACGGCGTGTGCCGTATCTGCTTCCGGGAGCTGGCCTACAAGGGCGAGATCCCCGGCGTCCGCAAGGCCTCCTTCTGACCTACTTTTCTTTCGAGAAAGAAAAGTAGGCAAAAGAAAGCTGGCTCGCCGCGAAACTGGCGGTTGAGGCGGCTGGAGCGCCGATTTGAAAGTCTTTGGGCTCTCCCCATCCCGGAGGTCATGGGGTGGGGAGGGCTGAAAGAGCGGAGTTTCCTTTGTGAGAACTTCTTTCCAGAGAAGGCCGCTCCCAAAGGGCAATTCTGCCGCTGCCGCCCCGGAGACCTGGATGAAAGCCGGACTCTGTGGTGCGCGAACGTTCTTTTTGATTTCTTTTTCTTGAAAGAAAAAGAAACCGGATGGCGAAAGGTCATGGGCAATTGGGCACCACGCGCGAGCGGACTGCTCCATTGGCCACGATACCTCGCCGCCGAAGCGGCCGCAGGCCGCAACTCTAAAAATAGGAGGATTACCCAAATGCATATCACCGATCCTGTTGCGGATATGCTGACCCGCATCCGCAACGCGAACAGCGCGAAGCACGACACCGTTGATGTTCCCGCCTCCAAGATGAAGAAGAGCATCGCTCAGATTCTGCTGGACGAGGGGTATATCAAGAGCTTCAACGTGGTGGACGACGGCCTCCAGGGCATGATCCGCATCACCTTGAAGTACAACGCGGGCAAGGAGAAGGTCATTACCGGCCTGCGCCGCGTTTCCAAGCCGGGCCTCCGGGTCTATGTGGGCGCCGACGAGCTGCCCCGCGTACTCCGCGGCCTTGGCATCGCCATCATCTCTACGTCCAAGGGCGTCATGACCGACAAGAAGGCCCGCGAGCTCCATGTCGGCGGCGAAGTCCTGGCATTTGTCTGGTAAGGAGGGTATTTGAACAATGTCTAGAATTGGCAGAATGCCCATTACCGTTCCCGCCGGCGTGACTGTGAACATCGCCGAGGGTAATGTGGTTACCGTCAAGGGACCCAAGGGCGAACTGAGCCGCGCGCTGCGCCCTGAGATGATCATTAAACAGGAAGGCACTACGATCACCGTGGAGCGTCCTTCCGAGGATAAGCTGCACCGCAGCCTCCACGGCCTGACCCGGACTCTGCTCCACAACATGATCGTCGGCGTGACCGACGGATACAAGAAGGAGCTGGACGTCAACGGCGTCGGCTACCGTGTGGCCAAGGAGGGCAAGAACCTGGTTATGAACCTGGGTTTCTCCCATCAGGTGATCGTTTCCGAGGTGGAGGGAATCACCATCGAGGTCCCCTCTCCCAATAAGATTGTGATTCACGGATGCGATAAGCAGGCTGTCGGCCAGTTTGCCGCCGAAGTCCGCGAGAAGCGTCCCCCCGAGCCCTATAAGGGCAAGGGTATCAAGTATGCCGACGAGACCATCCGCCGTAAGGTCGGCAAGACCGGCGCTAAGAAGTAAGGAGGTGTGCCGATATGATTAAGAGACCGAATACCAATAAGCAGCGCCTGAAGCGCCACAAGAGAGTGCGCGCCAAGATCTCCGGCACCCCCGAGATGCCGCGTCTGAATGTGTTCCGCAGCGAGTCCAACATCTATGCCCAGATCATCGACGATGTGGCGGGCGTGACGCTGGCCTCCGCTTCCTCCCTGGACAAGGCCGTTGATGGATACGGCGGCAATGTGGCCGCCGCCGCCGCCGTTGGCAAGCTGATTGCCGAGCGGGCCAAGGCCAAGGGCATCGAGACCGTGGTCTTCGACCGCGGCGGATACCTGTATCACGGCCGTGTGCAGGCACTGGCCGACGGCGCCCGTGAGGGCGGCCTGAAATTCTAAGGGAGGAGGAACGACAAATGCCTAGATTTGAAAGAGAGCAGAGCGAGTATATCGAGAAGGTCGTGTACCTGAACCGTGTTTCCAAGACGGTGAAGGGCGGCCGCGTCATGAAGTTCTCCGCCCTGGTGGTCGTCGGTGACGGCAAGGGCAAGGTGGGCTACGGCCTGGGTAAGGCCGCCGAGGTTCCCGAGGCCATTCGCAAGGGCATCGAGGCCGCCAAGAAGAACATGATCACCGTGACGCTGTCCGGGACCACCATTCCCCATGAGACCATCGGAGAGGCGGGCGCCGGCCGTGTGCTGATGAAGCCCGCCGCCCCCGGTACCGGCGTGATCGCCGGCGGCGCCGTTCGTGCCGTGGTCGAGGCCGCTGGCATCAAGGACATTCGTACCAAGTGCCTTCGGTCCAACAACCCCAACAACGTCGTCGCCGCCGCCTTCCAGGGCCTGAAAGAAATGCGTGGCCCCGAGGAGGTTGCCCGCATCCGCGGCAAGAGCGTCGAAGAGATCGTGGGTTAAGGAGGCGCAAAACATGGCAAACTTAAATATTAAGCTCGTCAAGAGCCTGAACGGCCGCCTGGAAAAGCAGGTTGCCACCGCCCATTCCCTGGGCCTGCGCAAGATCGGCGACATCACTGTGCAGCCCGACAACGACCAGACCCGCGGCAAGATCGCCAAAATCGGCTACCTGCTGCAGGTCACAGAAGTGAACTAAGGAGGCACCCATTATGAAATTGAGCGAACTGTCTCCCGCCGAGGGCTCCGTCCGCCAGGCATACCGGAAGGGCCGGGGCTCCGGCTCCGGCAACGGTAAGACCGGCGGCCGCGGCCACAAGGGCCAGAAGGCCCGCTCCGGCGGCAAGGTCCGCGTGGGATTTGAGGGCGGCCAGATGCCTCTGGCCCGCCGTGTTCCCAAGCGCGGCTTCAACAACATCTTCGCCAAGCCCCTGGAGATCGTGAACCTCAGCGCTCTCAACGCCTTTGACGACGGCGAGACCGTCACCGCCGGGGCGCTGCTGGCCAAGGGAATCCTTTCCAAGTGCGAGTACGGTTACAAAGTGCTGGGCAGCGGTAAGGTGTCCAAGAAAGTCACCGTCCAGGCCTCCGCTTTCTCCGCTTCTGCCAAGGAGGCTATCGAGGCGGCTGGCGGGAAGGCCGAGGTGATCTAACGTGATTCAAACGATTCGTAAGGCGTGGGGCGTCCCTGAACTGCGGAAGAAGCTGATTTTCACGGTCCTCATTCTGCTGATCTTCCGGATCGGCAACGCCATTACGGTCCCCTACGTCAACGTCGGTCTGCTGCAGACACAGCTCCAGAGCATGGGCACCACGATTTTGGGGTTGTACAACGTGATGAGCGGCGGCGCCTTCGCCACCGCCACGGTGTTCGCCCTGGGCGTGCAGCCCTATATCAACAGCTCCATCATCATCCAGCTGCTGACAGTGGCCATCCCGGCCCTGGAGCGGCTGGCCCGGGACGGCGGCGAGGAGGGCCGGAAGAAGATCCAGTCCATCACCCGCTATACCACGGTGGCCATCGCCGTTCTCCAGGCCTTCGGCTACTATACGATGATGAAGAGCTACGGCCTGCTGGCGACGGGCGCCGAAGGCGTCTGGCCCGCCCTGGTCATCATTGTCTCTATGATCGCCGGCTCCTCCTTCGTCATGTGGATGGGCGAGCAGGTCACCGAGTTTGGCGTGGGCAACGGCGTCTCCATCATCCTGTTCGCGGGCATCATCTCCCGCGTGCCCAACATGATCTCCGGCATGATCGACGGCGTGCGCATTCACAGCGGCATCAGCAACGGCACCATGACGCTGGAGAGCCTGACCTCTGCCGGATACAGCGCCCAGCAGGCTCAGGCCCAGCTGGACAGCGCCATGCCCGTGTGGGGCGTGATCCTGCTGCTGGTGGGCATTCTGGCTCTGATTGTCTTCATTGTGTTCATTAACGACGCGGAGCGCCGCATCCCTGTGCAGTACGCCAAGCGCCAGGTGGGCCGGAAGATGTACGGCGGCCAGAGCAGCAACCTGCCCATGAAAGTGGGCATGGCCGGCGTCCTGCCCGTCATCTTCGCCCAGAGCATTGCATCCTTGCCCATCACCGTCTGGAGCTTCATCGGCATTCCCCAGGAGGGCACGGTGTCCCGGACGATCTACAACGCCATCGATACCCGGTCCTTTGTGTATATCGTGGTGTATTTCATCATGATCATCGGCTTCAGCTATTTCTATTCCAGCATTCAGTTCAATCCCGTTGAAATCGCCAACAACCTGAAAAAGCAGGGCGGCTTTATCCCGGGCTTCCGTCCCGGCAAGCCCACGGTGGATTTCATCAAGCGGGTGCTGAACAAGATCACCCTCTTCGGCGCCATTTACCTGGCCATCGTGGCCATCTGCCCCATCCTGGTGAGCAAGGTCATCGGCAATAGCTCTGTGGCCATCGGCGGCACCTCCGTCATCATCGTGGTGGGCGTGGCTCTGGAGACCGTGAAGGCCTTGGAATCCCAGATGCTGATGCGTCAGTACAAGGGCTTCCTGGAGTAAGAGAGAGGCGTTTCAAATGAAATTGATTCTGCTGGGCGCCCCCGGCGCCGGAAAAGGAACCCAGGCCGAGAGGCTTTGCAAAACCCTGGAGATCCCCACAATTTCTACCGGCAACATTCTCCGTGCCGCCATTAAAAACGGCACTCCCACGGGCTTGAAGGCCAAGAGCTTCATGGACGCGGGACAGCTGGTTCCGGATGAGGTCATTATCGGCATCATCACAGAGCGGCTGGCGGAGGAGGACTGCAAAAACGGCTATATCCTGGACGGGGTGCCCCGCACCATCGCCCAGGCCGAGGCCATGGAGCAGGCCGGGATTGTATTTGACGCCGTCGTCTCCATTGAGATCGCCGATGAGGAGATCTGTGAGCGCATGGGCGGCCGCCGCGTCTGCGAGTCCTGCGGGGCCAGCTACCACCTGGTAGCTGTGCCCCCCAAGCAGGAGGGCGTGTGCGACAGCTGCGGCGGCAAGCTGGTCCAGCGAAAAGATGATGCCCCCGAGACGGTGAAAGCCCGGCTCGAGGTCTATCATATGGAGACCGAGCCCCTGAAGGCGTTTTACGAAAAGCGCGGTCTCCTGAAGCCTGTGGAAAACCAGAGAACAGTCGAGGGTACTACACAGGCCATCCTCCACGCGCTGGGGAGATGAGCGAATGATCATCCTGAAATCCCAGACAGAGATCGAATCAATGCGCCGTGCCGGAAAAATTACCGCGGCTGCCCGTGCTTTGGCAGGGGAAATGGTAAGGCCCGGCGTAACAACCCGTGAGATCGACAGCGCGGTGGAGCAGTTTATCCGCAAACAGGGCGCGGTTCCGTCCTTCCTCCACTACAACGGCTATCCGGCCAGCGCCTGCGTCAGCGTCAACGACGAGGTTATCCACGGCATCCCCGGCAAGCGGGTGCTGCAAGAGGGCGACATCGTCAGCATTGATGTGGGGGCGTACATTGGAGGGGTCCACGGCGACTGCGCGGCCACCTTCGCCTGCGGAGCAATCTCCCGGGAGGCTCAGGACCTGATTGACGTAACCAGGCAGAGCTTCTTCGAGGGGATCCGGTACGCTAAGGAGGGCTGCCGCCTCCAGGACATATCCGCGGCCATTCAGGCGTACGTGGAGAGCCATGGATGCAGCGTCGTCCGGGAGTACGTGGGTCACGGCGTGGGCGCCAAGATGCACGAGCCGCCGGAAATTCCCAACTACGGCCATCCCGGCCGGGGACCCCGGCTGCTGCGGGGCATGACCCTTGCAATCGAACCCATGGTGAACGCCGGCAAGGCCGCCATTCAGCTCCTGCCGGACGGCTGGACTGTCAAGACGGCGGACGGCAAGTGGTCGGCACACTATGAGAATACGGTCCTGATTACCGATGGGGAGCCGGAGATTCTGACGGCCCCCGCCATCTGAGGGTAAAAAGAAGCGTATGGAAATTGCAAAATCAAATATCGTCCGATCCGACGCCGGCAGAGACAAGGGAAAGCTCTTCGTCGTTCTCGCGGTGGAGGGGGAGTACCTCCTGCTGGCAGACGGAAAGTCCAGAAAGGTGGAGTCGCCCAAGCGTAAAAAGCGCAGACATGTGCTCTTTGTGGCTGACGACGGCACCCGCCTTGCTGAAAAAATCAAGGGCCAAGAGAAGATCACCAACAGTGAGCTTCGCAGAACCCTCGCGGGATACCGCGGAGAGGTTCATCCGGACCAGGAGGGATAACGTTTGGCAAAATCCGACATGATCGAGGTAGAGGGCGTTGTGGTGGAATCCCTGCCTAACACGACATTCAAAGTAGACATTGGAAATGGACACACCATTTTGGCGTTCATCTCCGGAAAACTCAGGATGAATTTCATCAGGATCCTGCCAGGCGATAAGGTTACGGTGGAGATGTCCCCCTACGACCTGACCCGCGGCCGGATCACCTGGCGCAGCAAGTAAACGCGCCGGGGGAGGACGCTGTTTCACAGGGTCCAAGACACAAACCGCTGAAAGGAAGGTTTCAAACTATGAAAGTAAGACCGTCCGTGAAGCCCATGTGCGAAAAGTGCAAGGTCATTCGCCGCAAAGGCCGTGTCATGGTCATTTGCGAGAACCCCAAGCATAAGCAGAGACAGGGCTAACATTTAATTGGAGGTGCTTTAAGAGTATGGCACGTATTGCCGGTATTGACCTGCCGAAGGATAAGCGTATCGAGATCGGCCTCACCTATATCTACGGCATTGGCAGAAAGAGCGCCAAGGACATCCTGGCGCAGGCGGGCGTCGACCCCGACATCCGCGTGAAGGACCTGACCGACGCCGACGAGCAGAAGCTCCGTGACGCCATCGACGACTATACCGTCGAGGGCGACCTGCGCCGTCAGACCGCCCTGGACATCAAGCGCTTGAGCGAGATCGGCTGCTACCGCGGCATCCGGCACCGCAAGGGTCTGCCTGTCCGCGGCCAGCGCAGCAAGACCAACGCCCGCACCCGCAAAGGTCCCAAGAAGACCATCGCCAACAAGAAGAAGTAAGGAGGGAGAACAGAAATGGCAACTGCGAAGTCTGGCGGCAAGAAAGTCATTCGCCGCCGCCGTGAGAGAAAGAATATTGAGCGGGGTCAGGTCCATATCCGTTCTTCTTTCAACAACACCATGGTAACTGTTACCGACGCTCAGGGCAACGCCATCTCCTGGGCCTCCTCCGGCGGCCTGGGCTTCCGGGGCAGCAAGAAGTCCACGCCCTTCGCGGCCCAGACCGCGGCTGAGACCGCCGCCCGCGCCGCCATGGAGCATGGCCTGAAGACCGTTGAGGTCTTTGTCAAGGGGCCCGGCCAGGGCCGTGAGGCCGCCATCCGCGCCCTGCAGGCGGTGGGCCTGGAAGTGACGATGATCAAGGACGTCACCCCTATCCCCCACAACGGCTGCCGCCCCCCGAAGCGCCGCCGCGTCTAATCAGAATAGGAGGTAACAAGCAATATGGCAAGATATACCGGCGCAGTCTGCCGCCTTTGCCGCAGAGAGGGCCAGAAGCTCTTTTTGAAGGGTGACCGCTGCTACACGGACAAGTGCTCCATTGAGCGTCGCGGCTACGCTCCCGGGATGCACGGCAACGCGAGAAACAAGAAGCTCTCCGAGTACGGCATGCAAATGCGCGAGAAGCAGAAGGCCAAGCGCTATTACGGCGTGCTGGAGAAGCAGTTCCACGAGTACTTCATCATGGCCAACAAGAAGTCCGGCATGACCGGCGAGAACCTGCTCAGCATTCTGGAGACCCGTCTGGACAACGTGGTCTACCGCCTGGGCTTTGCCATGAGCCGGGCCGAGGCCCGCCAGCTGGTGCTCCACGGCCACTTCACCGTGAACGGCAGGAAGGTCAATATCCCCTCCTACCTGGTGAAGAGCGGCGACGTGGTGGCCCTGAAGGAGGGCTCCCGCAGCCTGAGCAAGTTCAAGGGCTCTCTGGAGGCCAACGCCTCCCGCGTGGTGCCCAAGTGGCTGGAGATGGATAAGGACAACGTGGCCAAGGTTGTTGCAGAACCCGCCCGCGAGGACATTGATCTTCCCATTGAGGAACACCTCATCGTCGAGCTTTACTCCAAGTAATCGGAGGGTACCCTCGAGGATGACACGTAATGTCCGCGGCACGCGGCAGCGTACCGCCGCGATGAGAAGATGAAGGAGGGTAACTGCATGATCGAAATTGAAAAGCCCCAGATCGAGTGTATCGAAACCCCAGGTAGCGACACATACGGTAAGTATGTGGTAGAGCCTCTGGAGCGGGGATATGGCACGACTCTGGGCAACGCGCTCCGCCGCATTATGCTTTCGTCTCTCCCTGGCACGGCGCCTACCACCATCAAGATCGCCGGCGTCCAGCATGAGTTTTCCACCATCCCCGGTGTGAAGGAAGATGTGACGGAGATCGTCTTAAATGTGAAGGGCCTCCTGACCAAGCTGCACAGCGAAACTGTTAAGACGGTTTATATTGAAGCGGTAGGACCCTGCGAGGTCACCGCCGGCGACATTAAGGCCGACGGTGAAGTCGAGGTCCTGAATCCTGAGATGCACATCGCCACGTTGGACAACGGCGCGACTTTAAACATGGAGATCAGCCTGTCCCACGGGCGGGGCTATGTGCCCGCGGACCGCAACAAGCCCCAGCAAAACGTAATCGGCACCATCGCCGTGGACTCCATCTACACGCCGGTCTATAAAGTGAACTACACCGTAGAGCCCACCCGCGTGGGCACCTCCAGCGACTTCGACAAACTGACGCTGGAGGTGTGGACGGACGGGACCATCTCCGCCCGGGACGCCGTGTCCCTGGGAGCCAAGATCCTGTGCGACCACTTTACCCTGTTTACGGACCTCAGCGAAAACGTGGGCAGCAAGCCCACCGTGGTGGAGAAGGCGGAGGCGCAGCGGGATAAGGTGCTGGAGATGACCATTGAGGAACTGGATCTGTCTGTCCGCAGCTTCAACTGCCTCAAGCGCGCCAACATCAACACCGTTGAGGATTTGATTTCCAAGACCGAGGACGAGATGATGAAGGTCCGCAACCTGGGCCGGAAGTCCCTGGAAGAGGTTATCAATAAGCTGGCGATGATGGGCCTGCACCTGGCCGACGAAGAGAACAACTGATTCCACGCCGGTGGAGCACCACCGGCTGACCAAAATCCTGATAAGGAGGAGATCGAAATGCCCGGAACCCGGAAACTTGGCAAGACCACTGACCAGCGCATGGCGATGCTGCGTCAGCAGGTCACGGATTTCCTGGATCATGGGAAGATGGAGACCACCGTCACCCGTGCCAAGGAGATCAAGCCTCTGGCTGAGAAGATGATCACGCTGGGTAAAAAGAGCGATCTGGCCGCCTACCGCAAGGCCATGAGCTTCATTACCCGTGAGGACGTCTGCAAGAAGCTGTTCAAGGAGATCGCGCCCACTTACGCGGAGCGTAACGGCGGCTACACCCGCATTGTCCGTACCGGTGTGCGCCGCGGTGACGCCGCGGAGACCGCCGTCATCGAGCTGGTGAAATAAATTATTACCGGTTCAGGAAAGCCCTTTGTCATGGGCCGCATGACAAAGGGCTTTTTATTTTTTGGAAAAGCGGCCCGCAGGCGGCAGAGCCTCTTTTCAAATGTCGAAAATTGTGGTATGATGAGAGCAACAAATTTCAAGATCCGCAAACAGCGGAGGTTCAGCCGCGGGACAATGCCCGTGGATGTCCAGTGAAGAGGGCGTTGCTCTGCGGTTCGCCGCGGGTTTCAAACGGATCTCTTGACCCTTTTGAAGTGTGTTGACTGTCAGGAGGACCAGAGGAGGAGGGATTTCCCATGCGCAAGATCCGGTGTTATGAGTGCGGGAAGAGCTATGACTTTGACGTGGACGATTTCTGTCCCAAGTGCGGCGCCTTTAACCAGCCGGGGAAGAGCGCCGCTATCGCCGCTGACGGCGCCGTGGTCCGGACGGAGGGCCTCAATGAGAAGAACCACGCCGGCTCTTTTGCCCACCAGGAGTTCCACGCCGAAAACCGGGTGCGGAAGGCCGTGGGCCTGTCCAAGGGCGTCAGACGCGGGGCAAAAGCGCCGCGGCAGCCGCTTTCCAAACGGCAGAATAACTGGCAGCAAAAGAAGAAAAGCCCCGCGCAGTACATTATATGGATCATAATTGCCATTATTTTCGTCAATGTGCTGAGTAGTATCCTCGGGGTGCTGTTTATGCTCTAGAGGCAAAGCGCCCGCGCCTTTGGGTGCGGGCGCTCCCCTACGCCGCGCTTCGGAGCGACAGATTTTGACAGCTCTATTTTTCCGTATTCCGTATAAACTATCCCTGAAAAATATGGGGAGATGGAACGGATGTGGAAAAAACAGCTGCTTTTTTTATGCCTGGCTGGGCTGACGCTATGGGCCGCCGCAGGTCAGGAGGCCCTGCCGGCGGATGCCGCGGCGGAGCTCCCGGCGGAGGTGAAATATATAGCGCTGACCTTTGACGACGGTCCCCGCCGGGATACGACGGAGAAGCTGCTGGACGGCCTGCGGGAACGGGGGGCCAGCGCCACCTTCTTTCTGGTGGGCGAGGAGATTGCCGGCAAGGAGGACCTGGTTAAGCGGATGGCGGCGGAGGGGCACCAGATTGGAAACCACACCTGGAGTCATGTGCGGCTGGAGAACGCGGGAACTGCGGGCCAGGAGATTCGTATGACGGAGAGGGCGCTGGAGGAGCTGCTGGGGGAGAAGGATTACTGGCTCCGCCCGCCCTACGGCATCATGGACGAGGGGGTGGAAACCAACGTCCCGCTGGTGAAGTGGTCCGTGGACCCTCGGGACTGGGAGAGCCGCAGCACGGCAAAGGTGGTACAGGCTGTGCTGCGGGACGCTGGGCCCAACGCCATCATCCTTCTCCACGATATATACCCCACTTCCGTGGAAGCGGCCTTACAGATCGTAGATGCCCTGGAAAAGGAGGGATACTGGTTTGTGACGGTGGAGGAGCTGTTGCAGCTAAACGGCATTACTCCGCAAGCGGGAGTCATGTACCGCTCTGGAAAGGGATAGAAAAAGAACGGACGCTACGGGCGTCCGTTCTTTATTGCGATGATTACCCCAGAATCAGCAGGACCAAGGTCAGAATCAGGAAGATGGCGCCCACCCACTTGGTGGCCCGGGCCAGCTTGGCGTCCAGAGTCTTGGCCTTGTTCTTGGCCAGGAAGGAGTCGGCCACGCCGCCGATGGCACCGGAGAGACCGGCGCTCTTGCCGGACTGGAACAGCACGGCCAGAATGATGGCTAAGCCGCACAGCAGCTGCAGAACAGTGATGACGATCTTCAAAGTATCCATGTGGAAAACCTCCAAAATTTGCCCATGCACAGGCGTGATATGTCATTTCACAGGTAATTATATTACCACAGATTGTCCCTGTTTTCAAGTGGAATTTTACAAATAAATCAAAAATAAGGTGGAACAAATGTTTGCAATCCGGGGCTGGATATGGTATAATATCCAAAATAAAACCTGGGAAGGAAATTAGGAGGTCCACTATGGCGGAGCTTTCCAAGATGCAAAGGCGGATCTATGACTATATTGCGGCCTGTATTCAGGAGCAGGGGTACGCGCCTTCGGTGCGGGAGATTGGGGAGGCGGTGGGATTAAAATCCCCTTCCACCGTGCACTTTCATCTGAAGCGGCTGGAAGAGGCCGGCGTGATCGCCAAGGGGGCCGGGAAGGGCCGTGCCATTGCCCTGACGGAGCAGGCCCAGCGGCCGCAGCCGGAGGAGCGCATTCCAATTGTGGGAAATGTGGCCGCCGGCAGTCCGATTTTGGCGGAGGAGTGTATTGAGGACTATCTGACCTTTGACACTGGCGGCCATGGAGAGGAGTATTTTGCCCTGCGGGTGCGGGGTGAGTCCATGCTGAACGCCGGCATCCTGCCGGGAGATCTGGTGGTGGTGCGCCGCCAGCAGACCGCCAACAACGGAGAGATTGTGGTGGCTCTTCTGGAGGATGAGGCCACGGTAAAGCGGCTGTCCCGGCGGAACGGGAAGACCTGGCTTTTACCGGAGAACGACGATTACAGCCCCATTGACGGCACCTATGCCACAATTATGGGGAAGGTCACCGCCGTGGTGCGGTGGTATTGAGAGGCGGCTGCGGCGGCGCAGGGCTTTGCCCTGCGCCGCCTTTTCGTATCCGCCGGCTCTCAGAGGGGCCTGCGTTTTTCGCAGCGGGGAGGCGGCGGAGTTTGCAGAGCTGTTCGAAGTTTCTCCAGAGCCCGTTTTTCGATGCGGGACACATAGCTCCGGGAGATCCCAAAAGAGGAGGCGATCTCTCTCTGGGTCAGGGGCACGGTGCCGCCAAGGCCGTAGCGCAGACGGATGATCTCCGCCTCCCGGCTGGTGAGGCACTCCCGCAGCAGGGTGTGAAGCCGCAGGGCGTTGTCCCGGTCGTGGAGGTCGTCCAGCATGGTGTCGTCCACACCCACCACGTCGATCAGCTGCAGAGCGTTGCCCTCTTTGTCATTTTCGATAGAGTCCGACAGGGAGACCTCCCCCTGAAGTTTTTTCTGACTGCGGAAGTACATCAGGATCTCATTTTCGATGCATCTGGCGGCATAGGTGGCCAGGCGCGCCCCTTTGGAGGGGTCAAAGCTGGAGATCCCCTTGATGAGCCCAATCGTGCCGATGGAGATCAGGTCCTCCTGGTCGGCGCTTTGGGTGTAATATTTTTTAATAATATGCGCCACTAGGCGGAGGTTCCGCTCAATGAGCACATTTCTGGCGTCCGGGTCCCCCTGGGCATAGCGGGCCAGCCACTCCCGTTCCTCCGCGGCGGACAGGGGCTTTGGGAACGACCCGCCGCCGGACAGGCGCAGGGAGAACAGCAGCGTGTTGGCAAATAAAAGCAGTGTGGCAGACAGCATAGAATCCCTCCTCCCTAATCTCTATGAGGGGAGGGGAAGTCCACATGCGGACTTTACAGCAGGGGCGGAGTTTGGTATAGTAAGAGGGAAATTTGGACGAGGGTCCCGGCGGGAGAGGGGGAGGGGAGCGTGGCCTGGGTCGTCTATATGCTCCTCTGCGGGGACGGCTCGCTGTACACCGGCTGTACCAACGACCTGCCCCGGCGGCTGGAGGCCCATCAGAGCGGCAGAGGGGCCAAGTATACCCGCAGCCGCCCGCCGGTAACGCTGGCCTACCAGGAGGCGGCGGCGGACCGGTCCGCCGCTCTGCGGCGGGAGGCTGCCATCAAGCGGCTGACAAGGCGGCAGAAGCTGGATATGATTGAGAGAGGGCTGAATATGAGAGAGATGCGGCGGAAAGAGCGGCAGATGCCGGAGGAGTTTGCCTGGGAAGTTGCAGACAAATGCGAGTATGCCTTCCTGGCCATGACGGCGGAGGACGGCGGCCCCTATGGACTGCCTGTGACGATTGCCCGGGACGGGCGGATCATCTATTTCCACAGCGCCATGGAGGGACGGAAGGTGGAGTGCCTGCGGCGTTCGCCCCGCGTCTGTCTCAGCTGCGTGGGGGACACTCGGGTGCCGCCAGGGAAGTTTACCACGTTATATGAGTCGGCGGTGGTTTTTGGAATGGCGGAAGAGGTGACGGAGGACGACGAGAAGATCCGCGCCCTGCGGCTGCTGTGTCAGCGGCATACGCCGGACAACATGGAGGGCTTCTCCAGGGCCATTGCCAAGAGCCTGGGCCGGACCGGGGTTTGGAGAATCACGGTGGAGGAGATCACCGGAAAGGCAAAGCGCTGAAAAACAGCAGGCGTCCACAAGGACGCCTGCTGTTTTGTACTAGTTTTCCCGCAGATGGACGGTGCAGTCCGCCAGGTTGTGAAGGGGCTCCGACGCTGTTGGAATCAACCCCTCCAAAACGCCGGCCTGGGTGAGGACAGAGGAGGATTTGAAGCACACCGGCAGAATCGGAGACTGCTGCCGGAGGTGCCTGCAAAGCGCCTCCATGGCGGCGGCGCGGTTTTCCGCGGCGCCATAGGCGGCCAGCAGAGTGTCCGTCTCCTGGTTCGACCAGCCGCCATAGTTTAGGGCGCCGCCTGTGGAGAGAAGGGGGGAGAGATCCCAGTCGGCGGTGAGGCGTACCTCGCCATAGTAGAGGTCAAAGTCTCCCGCCGCCAGGGCGGCGGCATATTCCTCCCAGGGCAGGACCCGCGCCTCCACCGGAACGCCGGCGGCAGTGAAGGAGTCCGCCAGGTAGCCCGCCACGGCGGTCTTGAAGCTGTTCTCCCCGTTGACCAGCAGCGTGAGGGTGCGCTCCGGGGCATAAGCGGCGCGGTGCACGGCCTGGGCCGGAGCGTCGGCGGAGAAGGGGACCTCCAGCTCCTCTGGGTAGAGAGAGGAGAGGGGGGAGAGGGGGAACTGGGCGGCCCTGCCGTGGCCGGAGAAGAAACCGCTGACAATGTGCTCCCGGTTCAGACATACCTCCAGGGCCTGGCGCAGGGCGGTGCTGTCCAGGGGAGCGGCGGCGGTGTTGCAGCCCACGTACTGCAGGATGGTGGTGTCCGCGTCCCACTGGCTGACGCTGCCGGTCAGGGTCACCGGGGCTGCGCCGGTGAGGTCGGCGGTGATCAGCTGCACCTCGTGGGAGGAAAAGCGGTAGAGCACGGCGTCCTGACCGGAGGCCTCCGTCAGGCTGATGCGGTCCAGCGGCTGGCCGCCATGCCACCAGGTGGGATTGGCGGCCAGAAACGTTCCGCCCTCGTCCTGAGAGAGGAGATACGGCCCGGTGCCCAGGGGAAGGCCGCCGCTCTCTTTGGCTATGGGGATGTCAAGAAGGGCGGGAAAGCCGGTGTTGGGGCGGCTGAGGGTGATGGTGACGGCGCTGTCTCCGGCGGAGATGGAGGAGACCTGGGAGAGCCTGGCTCCGTAGCGCTCCGACTGACGGGCCCGCTCCAGGGCGGAGCGCACGTCCCGGGCAGTCAGGGGAGAGCCGTCGGAGAAAAGGACGCCGGGACGGAGGGCAAACGTATAGGCGTACCGCTCCGAATCATAGGTGTAGCTCTCGCACAGCAGGTTCTCAGGCTCCAGACCGGGAGTCAGGCGGAAGAGCCCCTCGCAGATTAGAGAGGCCACGGTCTGCTGCGGTCCGTCTGGGCAGTCAATGGGGTCCAGAGACTGGTCCGGCGCGTAAGACAGGGAGAAGGAATCGGGCAAAAGCAGTTCCGGCTCCGGCTCTTGGGAGAGCTCCTCGCCGGGGGAGAGCAGGCCTGTGTCCTCCGGCAGCTCCTCCTGCCAGCAGCCCGTTAAAAACAGCGCCGGCAGAAGGAGGCAGAACAGTTTGATCAAGTGGTTTTTCATCGTGTCACCGTATTGTTGGAATTGGGAGTTATCGCTCCGCCCGCCGGACGGAGCGGAGAGTTTCCTATGCCTGACGGACGGAGATGACGGCGGCGTGGACGCCCCGGGCCTCCCCCATCTTCCGGTGGGACCAGAAGAGATCCGGGCGGCAGGCGGTGCAGAGGCCGCAGACGTCGATGTGCTCCGGCAGCAGCCCGGAACGCAGAAGCCACGCCCGGTTCAGCCCCGCCAGGTCCACGTGGTACTTGGGGCCCTGGACCTCCAGAAAGGGTTCCGCATCCGGCCCCAGGGCGGTACGCATGGCCTGGGGCACGTCGCCGTCGGTCTCAAAGCAGCACCGGCCGATGCAGGGGCCAACGGCGGCCCGCAGATTCTCCGGCCTCGCGCCGCAGCTCCGGCCCATGGCCTGGACGGCCTTCTCCAGAATTCCCCCGGCACAGCCCCGCCACCCGGCGTGGACGCCGCCTACGGCCCCGGTGACGGGGTCGTGGAGCAGAATCACGCCGCAGTCGGCGGAGAAGACCGCCAGAGGGAGATTCTCCTCGCTTGTAATCAGACCGTCGGCGGTGTAGTCCCGCTCCCGGTCCAGCCCCTTGCCGGCGTCGCCGGAGGTGCAGAGGCGGACGGTGGTCTCGTGGACCTGCCTGGAGAGGACCAGACGGTTCATGTCCACCCCCGCGCAGGCGCAGAAGCGGCGGTAGTTCTCCCGCAGGGCCGCCTCTCCATCCCCCATGCCGGGGCGGAGGTTCAGGCTGTCCCAGGGGGCGGGGGAGACCCCACCCAGGCGGGTGGAGAAGGCGTGGGGAACAGGGAGCAGGGAGGAGGTGAGAAAAACCACGCCGTTTTGCTCATGGGTTTCAAAGGCCATACAAACCTCCGTTATGGTTTTGTGTTTTCGGGTTCTTCCTGGCGCTCAACCACCTCGTGGGCCGTCCAGCCGTGCCAGAGGTGGAGCCCGCCGTAGAAGAGGAGCAGGAGAGCGACAATCAGAGAGAAGATAAAAAATCCGTCTCCCATGGCCAGCGCCACAAATCCGGCGATGACCAGAAGACCGCCGGTGAGCAGGAGAATTCCGCCCAGCAGCATCTCCTTGATGTCCTGGAGGAGTTTTAGCGTGCCGTCATCCATTTTTCTGTCCATAATCGTGTCTCCTTTCAGCGCCTCTTTCCAGGGGGGCGCGGCCCCCTGGTTTCTCCGTCCCGGCGGAGAGACCAATTTCAAACATTTTCGGCAGGACATGTGCCTGCCGAAAACTCCCCGGCCAGCGCGTCCTTGGGACGCACGCGCCAGTGACCGGCGCCGCTGGTGTGGGGGAATAGCGCGGCCGAGCGAAGCCCGACGAAGGGTAAGGGGGGACGAAGTCCCCTCTTTAGCTGCTATGGTACTCTGCGCAGCTGCACTTCTTCCATTTCAGCCCGCTGCCGCAGGGACAGGGGTCGTTCCGGCCGATTTTGGTGACCTTCACCGGCTGCTTCTTGGGCTTTGTGCCGTCGCCGCCCACGTTTTCCACCATGCCCTTGGCCACCCGCTCCCGCTTGACCTCCTCGTCCTTCCGCAGGCGCACGGAGTAGAGGCGCCGGACGGTCTCGTCCTGGATGGCGGAGATCATCTCCTCAAACATTGAGAGGGACTCCTGCTTGTAGGCGATGACCGGGTCGGTGTTGCTGTATGCCTGGAGGCGGATGCCCTGTTTCAAATCGTCCATGGCGTCGATGTGGTCCATCCAGTACTCATCCACCACCCGGAGCATGATGACCCGCTCCAGCTCCCGCATGATGGCGGGGGTGATCTCCGCCTCCTTGGCCTCGTAGAACTTCTCCGCGGCGGCGGTGAAGGCGGCGTCAAAGTCCTCCTGGTTCTTGCCGGGGACCTCCTCCGCCGGAATGGAGACGGCGCCCTTGGCGAAGTACATGCCCTCCAGGCCCCGGAGCATCTGCTGGTAGCCCTCTCCGTCCAGGCTCTGCCGCTCTCCAAAGGCCAGGGAGACATGGTTTCCGATGGAGGTACGCATCATGTTCAGCACGGTGTCCTTGATGTCCAGGCCGTCCAGCACCTGGCGGCGCTGGGCGTAGATGATCTCCCGCTGCTTGTTCATCACGTCGTCGTACTCCAGCACGGACTTTCGGGACTGGAAGTTCCGGGATTCCACGGTGGTCTGGGCATTCTCGATGGCACGGGTGAGCATCTTGTTTTCAATGGGGGTGTCCTCGTCGATGTCGAACCGCTCCATCATGCCGGTGATGCGGTCGCCGCCGAAGAGGCGCATGAGGTCGTCCTCCAGGGAGATATAGAACCGGGTCTCGCCGGGATCGCCCTGCCGGCCGGCGCGGCCCCGGAGCTGGTTGTCAATGCGGCGGGACTCGTGGCGCTCCGTGCCGATGATGAAGAGGCCGCCGGCCTGGCGGACTTTCTCCGCCTCGTCCGCGATCTCCGCCTTGTGCTGGGCCATCTTCTCAGAGAAGAGCTTGCGGGCGTCCAGAATCTCCTGGTTGCTGGTTTCGGCGTAGCCGGTGGCGTCCACGATGACCTCCTCGGAGTAGCCGGCCTTTACCAGGTCCGCCCGGGCCAGATACTCGGCGTTGCCGCCCAGCATGATGTCGGTGCCGCGGCCGGCCATGTTGGTGGCCACGGTGACGGCGCCGAACTTGCCCGCCTGGGCCACAATTTCGGCCTCCTTTTCGTGGTTCTTGGCGTTGAGCAGGTTGTGCTTGATGCCCTCCCTGGCCAGGAGCTTGGAGAGGAGCTCATTCTTCTCAATGGAAACGGTGCCCACCAGCACCGGCTGGCCCTTTTCGTGGCACTCCTTAATCTGCTGGATCACGGCCCGGAATTTGCCTGCCTCGGTTTTGTACACCACGTCGTGGTGGTCATCACGCTGGTTGGGGCGGTTGGTGGGAATCTCCACAATGTCCAGGTTGTAGATGGTGCCGAACTCCTCCTGCTCCGTCAGGGCGGTGCCGGTCATGCCGGAGAGCTTGTCATAGAGGCGGAAGTAGTTCTGGAAGGTGATGGTGGCCAGGGTCTTGTTCTCGCTGTTGACGCTGACGTGCTCCTTGGCCTCAATGGCCTGGTGGAGGCCGTTGGAGTACCGCCGGCCGAACATGAGCCGCCCGGTGAACTCGTCCACGATGATGACCTCGCCGTCCTTGACCACGTAGTCCACGTCCCGCTTCATGGTGCCGTGGGCCCGGATGGCCTGGTTGATATGATGGGAGAGGGTGGAGTTGGAGGGATCGGACAGGTTGTCGATGTGGAAAAACTCTTCCGCCTTGGCGATGCCCCGGGCGGTGAGGGTGGCGGTTTTGGCCTTCTCGTCCACCACGTAGTCGGCGTCGAGGGTCTCGTCCTCCTCCTCCTTGTTGTCCACCTGGACCACCACCTGCTTTTTGAACCGGGCCACCAGCATCTCCGCCATGTCGTAGAGCTGGGTGGACTTCTCCCCCTGGCCGGAGATGATGAGGGGCGTCCGGGCCTCGTCGATGAGAATGGAGTCCACCTCGTCCACGATGGCGAAGGCGTGGCCCCGCTGCACCAGCTCCTGGGAGTAGATGCACATATTGTCCCGCAGGTAGTCGAAGCCCATCTCGTTGTTGGTGCCGTAGGTGATGTCGGCGGCGTAGGCCTCCTGGCGCTGTTTGCTGGTGAGGCCGTGGACGATGAGGCCCACCTTCAGCCCCAGGAAGCGGTGGACCTTGCCCATCCACTCCGAGTCGCGCTTTGCCAGATAGTCGTTGACGGTGACGATGTGGACGCCCTGGCCCGTCAGGGCGTTGAGATAGGCGGGGAGGGTGGCCACCAGGGTCTTGCCCTCGCCGGTCTTCATCTCGGCGATGCGGCCCTGGTGGAGGACAATGCCGCCCACCAGCTGCACCCGGTAGGGGCGCATGCCCAGCACCCGGTCGGAGGCCTCCCGCGCGGCGGCGAAAGCCTCCGGGAGGATGTCGTCCAGCGTCTCGCCGTTTTGCAGGCGCTCCTTGAACTCGGCTGTCTTGGCCTGGAGCTGGGCGTCACTCATAGAGTGGTACTCGTCCGCCATGGCCTCGATCTTGTCCACAACGGGGTAGATGGATTTCAGCTCCCGGGAGCTGTAATCGCCGAAGATTGATTTCAAAAGACCCATGATTTTATAAACATCCTTTCAATTTGTCCTTCCTGAGAAAGGGAAGCGTTCTTCTGATATGCAATTGCCTATAATAAAACAACGATAGCATACCACAAATGCCCAGGAAATGCAAAGAAAATCCGGCTTTCAGGAAAAAAGTTTACAAAAAAGAAGGGCGGCACAAAGACCGCCCCTCTTTTTTCCAAAACCATGTGTACGGGTGCGCTATTTTACGGTAAACTCCGCCGCCAGGGAGAAGTCCGGGCCGTATGAATAGGAGCCGTCCTGCCTGTAAAAATCCAGAATCAGCCGGTAGCGGCCGGGATACAGGGAGGTAAATGGAAATCTGTAATCCGTGCTCCACTGAAAGTACAGCCGCTGGGGGATGTCCTTTTCATAATAACAGGTGGGGAGCATCATACACCCCTGGCCGCCGGTCCACGCGGGGTCCTGCCGCATGGGAAACCAGAGGCCCAGCACACGCCGCTGGAGGCGGTAGCTGGGGTCATAGTCCCCGGCGTTCCAGAAGACCTCGTTCGTGGTGTTCAGCACTTCCACGGTGAGGCCTGTGGAGGTGACGGTATCCTCCACAGGTGTCATGGAGAGTCCCTCCTGCCGGTAGGACGCGTGGTCGGAAAGGAGAAAGAGAACCGCCAGAACGGCCAGTGGGACCAGCACTGCCGGGGAGAGGAGGAGCTGTTTTATCTTCACGGCCGGCGTCACCTCACTCCAGGGCGAACTCTGCCGTCAGGAGAAAGTCCGTCGTATCGCCGGGACCGCGGTACTCGAAAAACCACTTTGCCACCCGGTAGCGCCCGGGCTTCAAATCGCCGTAACCGCTGCTCCAGGTGAGGGACAGCTGCCTGGGCTCGTCCGTGGAGAAGACATACGCCTCCGCCGTATTGACGGACTCCCCCCTGGGCTCCAGCCAGTACCACCGGCCGTCCTGTTCCATCTGGAGCCCAAAGTCGTGCTCGTTGCCGCCGCAGATCTCCGCCTCCGTGGTGTTCAGCACCTCCACCGTGACGCCGCCAGGGGCGGCGGTGCCCTCCACGACGGCCATGGTGACGCCCTCATAGTCGTCTGCCGCGCCGTCAAAGGCGTCTCCCGCCTTGGGCGCGCCGCGGCAGGCGGTGAGGGTCAGCAGCCCTAGCAGGGCCAGGGACAAGAACCGCTTTTTCATCTCATAACACCTCCTGCTGTTTGGACGGCATGAGAGCGGAAAAGGTTCCCAGCTTTACAGCTCCGTGTCCACCAGCATCCGCACACGGTTCTCCACTGTGCCGTCCCGGAGGGAGGCGTCGTAATCCACCCCGGCGATGAGGCTTCCAGGCAGCTTGCGCTGGAGGGCGGCGTACTGCCCCCGGCCGTAGATGTGTCCCGGCAGGCACTGGAAGGGCAGCCCGCTGAGGACCTTCCGGTACCCCGTGTGGACCCAGGCGGCGGTCTCCGCCGCCAGCAGCCACCCGCTGCCCAGGGCGCAGCGGGTGGCATTCAGCTCCCGGGCCAGGGTTTTCAGCGCCCGGTAGGGCGGCAGGACGGCGAAGCCCGCCGCTCGCAGAATTCCGATGAAGCGCCGCTGCATGGGACCGCCCAGGGCCGCCAGCAGCTTGCCCCCCAGCCGCGTGGGCAGGGGGCCGGTCTCCAGGTGGCTGTCCAGATAGTACAGGGCGTACCAGGTCAGGCCGTTAACTCCCACCCGGCAGCTGTGCCGTTCCAGGAACCGCAGCAGGTTCCAGTTTCCCAGGGAGCAATACTTTGAGTATATATCACCGACCAGAGCTACATTTTGTATTGGACGGTCTGGCTCTAATTCCACCGCCTGGAAGTCCCGGGCCATCTTTCGGCAGCGGCGGAGAATGGCGGCGGGGGAGAGGTTCCGGTTTGCCGTCAGGTCACCGGAGAGGATTTCCACCCAGCGGCGGATGAGAGCCTCCGTCTCCCCGGCATGGCGCTCCGCGGGGCGGATTTGGTTGCCCATCAGCAGAAGGGCGTCCCCCCAGAAGGCCGCCGCCAGAGCACGGCGGGCCATGGTCGGGGAAAGGGGCAGGGCGGAGGTGCGCTCCACACCCCGGACGTTGAAGGACAGCAGGGGCACCTGGGCGAAGCCCTCCCGGTCCAGCACCGGCCGCAGCAGCCGGATCAGACAGGAGCCCCGGCAGCCGTCGCCGGTCTGGGAGATCAGCACGCCGGTGCGGGCCGGGTCATATTTCCCGGAGCGCAGGGCGTGGAGCACCTGTCCGGTGATGAGGATGAAGGGGTAGCACAGGTCGTTGTGGGCGCGGCCCAGGCCCAGGTGCTCCACCTCCGCCCGGTCTCCCTCCAGCACCACAGGGGTCCACGCCGGGGACTGAAACGCCCACTGGAGCAGAGGCCAGTGGGCGTCCAGCAGGGAGGGAATCAGCAGCGTTTTGGGGGGCATGGGAGCACCTTCTTTAATCACAGATGGTATATTAGAGAAGAAAAATCACAAATAGTATCTAAGCGTCTGGCTCCAGCTCTTCGTCCAGCAGCATTCGGACGCGGCTCTCCACAGTGCCGGGGCCGGTGCTGGCGTCGTAATCCACGCTGACCAGCCGGGCGCCCGGCAGCTTGCGCTGGAGAGCGGCGTACTGTCCCTTGCCGAGGATGTGCCCCGGCAGGCAGGCGAAGGGCTGGACGCAGAGGATCTTCCGGTAGCCCAGCCGGGCCCAGGCGGCGGCCTCCGCGGTGATGAGCCAGCCGTCCGCCACGGTGCAGTTCAGAGGGGCCAGTCCCTCCGCCTGCCGTTTCATTTGGGAGAGGGGCGGCAGGGTGCGGAAGCCCGCCTCGTTTAACACGTCTAACATCTCCCGCTGGACGGAGCCCAGAAAGCGGGCCAGGAGGCGGTACAGCTTCCGCTGGGGGAGGGGGCCTTTCAGAGCGTGGGAGTCCATGTAGTACAGGGCGTACCAGGTGACGCCGCCCACGCCGGTCTCACAGCCCGCCGCCGCCAGATAATTCTCCAGATTCCAGTTGCCCAGATGGCAGTACTTGGTGTAGATCTCTCCCACAATGGCTACCCGCTGGGCCGGACGGGGGACCATCTCGATTTGACGGAAGGAGGCGGCCATCTCCCGGCAGCGGGCCAGGATGCCGCGGCGGGTAAGGAATTCCCCTTGACGGATATTGTCTCCCAGGGTTTCCATCCAGGCGCGCCACAGCGCTTCCGCCTCGCCTGGATGGGCTTCGTAGGGCCGGGTCTGGTTGCGCAGGATGGCCAGCGTGTCTCCCCATACGGCGGCGGCCAGGGCGCGGCGGATGGTCCCCGGGGTGATGGGCAGCCCGGTGTCCCGGTCGATGCCCCGCACATTCAGGCTCAGCAGGGCCACCTCCGGGTATCCGGCCTTGTCCAGAACCTTCCGGGTGAGGCGGATGCCGCAGGAGCCCCGGCACTCGTCCCCGGCCTGGCCCATAAGCACGCCGCATTGGGCGGGGTCGTACTTCCCGGAGTTCAGGGCGGAGAGCACCTGCCCCGCCACCAGAAAGACGGGGTAGCACAGCTCGTTGTGAAAGTACCGCAGGCCCAGGCCGGCCAGTCCCTGTTCCTCCGTCAGCAGCACAGGCTCCCAGCGGTCGGAGGCGAAAGCGTATTGCAGCAGGGGGAACCAGTCGTCCAGCAGGGCGGGGATCAGCAGAGGACGGGGAGCGGACATGGCGGGGCCTCCTTTCGGTGGTTCAGAGCGTGCTGCAGCGGATAAGAAGGAGGATAGATGCGGCTGCCTCTGCCGCTGACAGATGTCTTGGAAACTGATTTACATAGGCCGTTTTGCCGCCACTGTTTTCCACTCAAATCCATCCCTTTTTTTCAATACGGGCCAAATCGTCTCCAGACGGTTGCTCCCTATCAACGGCTGAAGAAATGTTCTTATAGTTACGATCCCACTTATTTAAAAGCGCTATAATGGAATCGGAGATCCGAATATCCCGTTTTGTAATCGAATCCAAATCCCATTCGGTTGTTTTTGATGTCCCAATCGCCTTTGTAATGGCTATTTGGGAGGCTGCATATTCTTTTTTCTTCTTGCTGAAATAACCGTTGCCAGCTATAATATTTAGTCTCTTTTCAAATGGCAGCTTATTGCCGATATGTTCAATTTTTTCTTTTATAGTAGCATCGGACATATCCGGAAAATAATTGGTCTGCCACTTTTGAGGGAAAATATGCTCAATTTCCCAGCGTGCTGGGAGCAGTTCCTTTTGTTGTTCATAGGCGAGGATTTTTAGTAGCATCCGGACAACATTGCGGTTCGGATTTTGAATATGCAGTTCTAACTGGCTTGTATCAATATCCTTAAAATGAAATTCGGGAGTATCTGATGATACAATTGCGGAGTTTAATTTCAGAATATCTGGTTTGACAGCATTAATACTTGGGATCATCAGATACTTTGTCATTAACTCCATTAGCAGCTTATTGAGAAACAGACCAAACTTGATCTCAAAATCATCCCTTTTACGATAGCATACATAATAAATGACAACGGGATATTTCCAGAACTCATTCGGATATGAACTCAACGTATCCAGAGACTGTTTGATTTTGGCGTTTTTAGACCATGACTCGCCCTCAATTTCCGCTCCCGTATTTACGACGTTCCACAGATTCAAAATCACAAAGAGCGTGTCTAACAGGCTGGGATTATATAATTTTTCAAATTTGTTGGCAGCGTAGTATTTCCTTACACCGGGAATGGTTGTTTTGATGTCCTGCTCTAAAGCGCGCAGGTAAAACATGTTATAATAGAAGAGTTGCTGTATACTTTCATTTGCCGCAGACGCCTGCTCGTCCAGATCTTTCCAGCGTTCAATAAAAGCCGTTTTATCGTCTGCATTAAGTTGATTATAGATTTTTGCCTTAAAAATATCTGCATCGGAAAGCGGCAGACCTCTGTCGTTCAACGTAGAGAAAATAGTCAATGCTGTATCCTGTGTGTCCGCGGTAATTGGCAACAGGATTGCCTGATTCAGCAGCGCGTAAATAAACTGATAGACCATCAATGGGTTTTCCTGGGAATGCTTATCAAACAGTGCCTGAAAATGGCGATAATTTTTTGAATAATTATCTTTGGCGGTTTCATTAGCTTCTCCCGTCTCCAAGATCGCCCTTAGTGTATTGTTTCCTTCGTTATTTACCACACGGGAGGTTAAAAGGATATTTTTATAGTCCACAATTCCGGTCAGCTTATTTGTTCTCCAGATGGCGGGTTCAATTTTTCCTATAAAATTATTTGCCTCGGCAGTCCTTTCCGAAGCCTGTGTTGCGGTTAGTTTTGTATAAATTGCGCGTAACAGCAAGAACAGCGATGTTATACGCTGCTGACCATCAATAATTTCCTGTTCCGAGTCTTCATTTTCATACGATACTATGCTGCCAAGGAAATAGGACCCATCGCGTTCAGTGCCTCCGCTGATGGCTGAAAATTCCCATAGGTCTTCAAAAAGCGTTTCGACCTGTTCATCTGTCCATGCATAGGGGCGCTGATATTCCGGAATTACAAAAGGCTTAGATTTCCCACTGCCAAGAAGAGCCTCTACGCTTTGTTTGTTGACTTCTATCGTCGTTGGCATCTTGATTGCCTCCTTATATCCTGCTGTCAGTTCCTTTTGATGTATTTTAGAGTATATCGAAATATCAAAATTTTTAGAGTGAAATAAGATGGGAATACAGCGTTTTATGACACTTGCTTATCCTTGTTTGGACATCAGAACCACCGCCTCCACATGCCTTGTCCCCGGGAACATGTCCACGGCGCAGGCCCGGTCCGCCCGGTAGCCGAACCCGGCGAAGATCTTTACGTCCCGGCCCAGGGTGGCGGGGTCGCAGGAGACGTAGACCACCCGCTCCGGCCCCATGCCGGCGATGGAGGCGATGACCTCCGGGCTGAGGCCCTTCCGGGGCGGGTCCACGGTGACTACGTCCGGCCGCGGGCCCTGGGCCTCCAGCCGGGCGGCCGCGGCGGCGGCGTCGGCGCAGAAAAACTCCGCGTTTTCAATGCCGTTTCGGGCGGCGTTCTCCCGGGCGTCCGCCACGGCGGGGGGGACGATCTCTGCACCAAGGGCCCGTTTGGCCCGCCGGGCCAGGCACAGCGTGATGGTGCCGGTGCCGCAGTAGAGGTCCAGCACCGTCTCCCGGCCCGTCAGGCCGGCGTATTCCAGCGCCTTGTTGTAGAGGGATTCCGCCTGGGCCCGGTTCACCTGGTAGAAGGAGGGAACCGACAGCTTGAACTCCAGGCCGCAGAGGGTGTCCATCAAGTAGTCCCGGCCCCAGATGGTGCGGTATTTGTCCCCCAGGACCACATTGCCGGGGCGGGTGTTGGTGTTCAGCACCACGCCCACAGTCCTAGGGGCGGCGGCCTGGATGAGGGCCGCCAGCTCCGGCTCCCGGGGCAGCTGCTTCGCGTTGGCCACCACGCAGCACAGGCTCTCGCCCGCGGCGTTGACCCGGACGTAGATGTGCCGCACCAGCCCCCTGCCGGTGGACTCGTCGTAGGCGGAGACCTTGTAGCGCCTCATCCAGTCCCCCACGGCCCCGGCGGTGCGGTCGGAGACCTCCGACTGGATGAGGCAGCGGCCGATGGGCACCACCTCATGGCTGCGGGCGCGGTAGAAGCCGATGGAGCCGTCAGGGCCCACGGGGTACTGGCTCTTGTTGCGGTAGTGGGCGGGCTCCTTCGCGCCCAGGATCTCCTCCACCGGAACATCCGCGCCGCCCAGGCGCTTTAGGGCGTCCTGTACCCGCCGGCGCTTGGCCCAAAGCTCCTCCGGGTAGCTCAGGTGCTGGAAGTCGCAGCCGCCGCACCGTCCGAAATAGGGACACTCCGGCGCGGCCCGCTCCGGAGAGGGGGTGTGAATCTTCACGATTTCCCCGGCGCAGCTGGATTTCATCACTTTTGTAATCCGCAGGTCGATGGTTTCTCCCCGGACGGCCCGGGGCACGAAGACCACGGCGCCGTCCAGGCGGACGACGCCCAGTCCCTCGCTGGAGTAGCCCTCCACGGTGCCGGTGCAGATGTTTCCTCTTTGCAGGGACTGGCGCGGTTTTTCCATAGGCGGACCTCACTTTAACAATAACAATAGTATGGAGCGCTGCGGGGCGGTCGCCGCCCCTTTTCCGCGGCGGCGCGGATCTCATAGCGGAGATATTTCGCCGGGGCCTCCAAAAGAGAGTCGGCCGCGGGATAATGACAGGGGCCGGCGGAGAGGGAAAGCGGAAGGCAGCAGCCTTCCGCTTTTTTGAGGCTTACGCGTCCCACTTCTCCAGCAGCAGCCGCAGCTGGTCGGCGAATTTCGCAAGGGACTTGTTGTCCCGCCCCTTGCTGCGTTTGATGGACTCGTTGAGCATAGCTCCCACGGAGACCAGCCGCTCGTAGGCGGCGGAGGCCCGCACCCCTCCGGGTGTCGCCTTGGAGACCTTCCGCTCCGGCAGGTAGCCGGGGGCCAGCTGGGTGTTGGCAGCCAGATCGTAGACCTCGGTGTACTGGGGCGCGTGGGCGGGAATCCCCATGCCCTCCAGCGTCTTGGCAAAGAAGGGAGCCACCTCCCGGTCGCCGTGGACCACGAAGACGTGCTGGGGCTTGGGCTCCTGGAAGCCGCTGATCCACTTGAGCAGGTGGTCCCGGTCGGCGTGGGAGCTGAGGCCCGTGAAGTTCTCCAGATGGGCCTGAACGGAGATCTCCTCGCCGAAGAGCTTCACGCTCTTGGCCCCCTCCAGCAGCTGGCGGCCCAGGGTGCCCTCCCCCTGGTAGCCCACGAAGAGGATGGTGCACTCCGGCCGCCAGAGGTTGTGCTTGAGGTGGTGGCGGATGCGGCCGGCGTCGCACATGCCGGAGGCGGAGATGATGACCTTGGGGGTGGGGTCCTCGTTAAGGGCCTTGGACTCCTCGCTGGTCTCCGTCAGCTGGAGGTTGGGGAAGCGGAACATGTTGGTGCCCTTGCGGGTCAGCCACACGGCGTCCAGGTCCATGTAGCCCCGGAGGTCGCCGTCAAAGATGGTGGTGGCCTTCTTGGCCAGGGGGGAGTCGATGTAGACCGGGAAGTCCGGATTGGAGCGCACCATGTGCTGTTCCTTGATTTCCCGGATGAAGTACAGCAGCTCCTGGGTGCGGCCCACAGCGAAGGAGGGGATAATGACGTTGCCGCCCCGGGCCATGGTCTTGTCGATGATCTTGGCCAGATTGTCGGTGTAGCCCCACTGCTCCGGGTGGTTCCGGTCGCCGTAGGTGGACTCCATCACCACGTAGTCCGCGCCGGTGATCTGCACCGGGTCCCGGATGACGGGCTGATTGATGTTGCCGATGTCGCCGGAGAAGACGATGCTCTTCTTCACGCCGTTCTCCTCCAGGTCCATGGCCACGAAGGCGGAGCCCAGCAGGTGGCCGGCGTCGGTGAACTCCACGTCCACGCCGTCGCAGAGGTGGACGAACTGGCCGTACTCGCAGACATCCAGGAACTCCGGCACCCGCTCCGCGTCCGCCACGGTGTAGAGTGGCTCCGTCCGGGGGGCGCCGGAGCGCTCGCCCTTGCGGTTTTTCCACTCGGCGTCCTGCTCTTGGATGTGGGCGGAGTCCAGCAGCATGATCTCCAGCAGCTGGGCGGTGAGGCGGGTGGTGAGGATGCGGCCCTGGAAGCCCTGCTTGATGAGCATGGGGATGCGGCCGGAGTGATCGATGTGGGCGTGGGTCACCAGCACGTAGTCGATGGTGTTGGCGGCGAAGGGGAACTCGCCGTTGGAGACCTCGTCCCGGCCCTGCTGCAAACCGCAGTCGATGAGGATGTGCTTGCCGTTGATCTCCAGACAGTGACAGCTGCCGGTCACGCATTGGTCCGCGCCGAAAAAGCTGAGCTTCATAGGGGAAACCTCCTTGCAGATTTCTTGTGAGATAGAGACACAGCTGTTTTATATCAGTATATCACAAGTGGGGGCCGAGAACAAGGGTGGCATTCGGTAAAAGTGTCGAAAATTTGGAGGAGGCATTTTGCCGGCTGGAGCGGAAAAATGTGCTTCCCTTTTGGCGGGACATGTGATATACTGCATATGGTATACAAAATTCAAGAAAATGGACGATGGAAAGGGGAGGAACCTGGTATGAGCAAAACCGCAAGCATGGTTATGAAGATCATCGGGGCCAGTCTGGCCTTCGCGGCGGTGGTCTGTCTGCTGATCGGCGGCTGGCACGACCTGTCCGTGGGCTGCTGCGGCATGAAGAAGCGGCTGAGTAAGCGCTTCCGCTCCGAGTACGACGACTACGCCGACGAGGAGCTGTTCAGCTGACGGCTGGAGAATGGGGAGGCCCCGGTCCTTTTGGGACCGGGGCCTCGTTTTCCGCATGGGAGTCCTGCCGGATTTGGGCCGCGGCGCGCAGGATGCGTGTATACGTCCCGGCGCTTCTCAGCATGCGCGCTTTGGCAGGCGGCGAATTTGCCGGAAAAGCAAAAGAGAGGCCTCCGCCTCTCCAATTCACCGGCCAGGGGCAAAAAAGGACAAAATCTCCCTTGACAACCCTGGCAGGGCATGGTAAAATAAATCACTTATGTGATAACTGAAGATGAAACCCCATTCTCATCTCTGCTCACAGTATAGCACATTCCCCATGGCAATGCAAGAGCGGAATGGAGAGTTTTTAACAACCTATCCGCGTGTATCACAAGCTGGCGCTTTCAGAGAAACAACGCGCGCCGCCGGACAGAGCGGGGCGGAAGAAAGGTGAATTTGAGAAGATGGCCAAAGACAAGTACTACGGAAAGACCCTTCGCAAAAACTTTGCCCGGCATGAGGAAGTCATGCCCATGCCGAACCTTCTGGAGATCCAGAAGACGTCGTACCAGTGGTTTTTGGACACCGGCCTGCGGGAGGTCTTCGCCGACGTGGGCGCGATTACGGACTACCAGGGCAACCTGGAGCTGACCTTCATCGACTACAAGATGGACGAGGCGCCCAAGTACGACGTGGAGGAGTGCAAGGCCCGGGACGCCACCTACGCCGCGCCGCTGAAGGTCAAGGTCCGCCTGCGGAACAAGGAGACCGGGGAGATCAAGGAGCAGGAGATCTTCATGGGGGACTTCCCCCTGATGACCCACTCGGGCACCTTCGTCATCAACGGCGCGGAGCGCGTCGTGGTCTCCCAGATCGTCCGCTCTCCCGGTGTGTATTACAGCAAGGAGATCGACATTAAGACCGACCTGCCCATCCTCTCCGCCCAGATCATCCCCCAGCGGGGCGCCTGGCTGGAGTATGAGACCGACGCCAACGAGCTCTTCTGGGTCCGCATCGACAAGAACCGCAAGATTCCCATCACCTGCCTGATCCGCGCCCTGGGCATCCGCTCCGACGGGGAGATCAAGGAGCGCTTCGGCGGGGACGCCCGGATCATGGCCACGCTGGAGAAGGACCCCTGCAAGACCTACGAGGACTCCATGCTGGAGATCTACCGCCGCCTGCGGCCCGGCGAGCCCCCCACGGTGGAGGCCGCCGAGACGCTGATGAACAACCTCTTCTTCGACCCCAGGCGGTACGACTTGTCCGTCGTGGGCCGGTATAAGTTCAACAAGAAGCTGTCCTTGTGGCAGCGGGTTACCGGCTATAAGCTGGTAAAGGCCGCGGCGGACCCCGCCACCGGCGAGATCCTCTTTGACGAGGGACATCTGCTGAGCAAGGCCGACGCCCGGCTGCTGGACGACGTGGGCGTCAGCGAGGTCACCATCGACGTGGAGGGCCAGCCCCTGCTGGTGTGCTCCAACCGGATGTGCGACATGGCCCGCTATGTGGACTTTGATCCCCTTGAGACCTGCGGCATCAAGGAACGGGTCCGGTTCGACGTGCTCCAGGAGCTGCTGGGCCAGTACTCCGGCGAGGAGCTCATTGACCAGATCAGGCTCCACAAGGACGACCTGGTGCCCAAGCACATCATCATCGACGACATCCTCACCTCCATCAACTATATGAACGGCCTGGCCCGGGGCGTGTCCGTCAAGGACGATATTGACCACCTGGGCAACCGCCGCCTGCGGTGCGTGGGCGAGCTGCTGCAAAACCAGTTCCGCATCGGCTTCTCCCGCATGGAGCGGGTCATCCGGGAGCGCATGACCATTCAGGATCTGGATATTGTCACTCCCCAGTCCCTCATCAATATCCGCCCTGTCACCGCCGCCATCAAGGAATTCTTCGGCTCCTCCCCCCTCAGTCAGTTCATGGACCAGACCAACCCCCTGGCCGAGCTGACCCACAAGCGGCGTCTCAGCGCCCTGGGCCCCGGCGGTCTGAGCCGCGACCGGGCCAGCATGGACGTCCGCGACGTTCACTACAGCCACTATGGCCGCATGTGCCCCATTGAGACCCCCGAAGGTCCCAACATCGGCCTGATTAACTACCTGGCCACCTACGCCCGGATCAATGAGTACGGCTTCATCGAGGCCCCCTTCCGGCGGGTGGACCACGCCACCGGAAGGGTCACCGGCGAGGTGGTCTACATGACCGCCGACGTGGAGGATCAATATATTGTGGCCCAGGCGGCGGAGCCCACCGATGAGAACGGGCAGTTCGTCAATGAGCGTATCACCTGCCGCCACCGGGACGAGATCATCGGCGTGGAGAAGGAAAAGGTGGACTTCGTGGACATCAGTCCCCGGATGATGGTGTCCATCGCCTCCGCCATGATCCCCTTCCTGCCCAACGACGACGCCAACCGGGCCCTCATGGGCGCCAACATGCAGCGTCAGGCGGTGCCCCTCCTCCGGCCCGAGGCGCCCGTCATCGGCACCGGCATGGAACACAAGATCTGCATGGACTCCGAGATCGTAGTCCTGGCGGAGGGCGACGGCGAGGTGACCAAGGTGGATGCCACCTCCATCTCCGTGAAGTACGACAGTGGCGTGAACCGGGATTACAAGCTGGTGAAGTTCCTCCGCTCCAACCACACCACCTGCATCAACCAGCATCCCATCGTGTCCGTGGGAGAGCGGGTCCACGGCGGCGACCCCGCCAGGGGCATCTCCCCCACCGTCCTGGCCGACGGCCCCGCCACCGAGCAGGGCGAAATCGCCCTGGGCCGGAACATCCTGGTGGGCTTTATGACCTGGGAGGGCTACAACTACGAGGACGCCGTCCTCCTCAATGAGCGCATGGTCCGGGAGGATGTGTATACCTCCATCCATATCGAGGAGTACGAGATCGACTCCCGGGATACCAAGCTGGGGCCCGAGGAGATCACCCGGGACATCCCCAACGTGGGCGAGGACGCGCTGAAGGATCTGGACGAGAACGGCATCATCCGCGTGGGCGCGGAGGTGAAGGCCGGGGACATCCTGGTGGGCAAGGTCACCCCCAAGGGGGAGACCGACCTCACCGCCGAGGAGCGGCTCCTGCGGGCCATCTTCGGCGAGAAGGCCCGGGAGGTCCGGGACACCTCTTTGAAGGTTCCCCACGGCGAGAGCGGCATCGTGCTGGACACCAAGGTCTTCACCCGGGAGGCCGGCGACGAGCTGGGCCCCGGCGTGAATATGGTGGTGCGGGTGTATATCGCCCAGCGCCGCAAGATCCAGGTGGGCGACAAGATGGCAGGCCGCCACGGCAACAAGGGCGTTGTGTCCCGGGTTCTGCCCCAGGAGGATATGCCCTTCCTGCCCGACGGCACCCCGCTGGATATTGTGCTGAACCCCCTGGGTGTGCCCAGCCGTATGAACATCGGCCAGGTGCTGGAGGTCCATTTGGGCTACGCCGCCCATGCCCTGGGCTGCAAGGTGGCCACCCCCATCTTTGACGGCGCCCGGGAGGAGGACATCCAGGCCATGCTGGCGGAGGCCGGACTGGACC
>CAJUDV010000027.1 GCA_910585385.1 uncultured Oscillibacter sp.
GCCTGAACGCCGCCCAGAAGAACGTCAAGGACGGCATCTCCCTGGTGAAGACCGCCGAGGGCGCCATGCAGGAGATCCAGGACATGCTCAACCGCATGGACTACCTGGCCACTCAGTCCGCCAACGGCACTTACGACAACGAGGTTGACCGCTATAACCTCCAGAAGGAAGTCACCCAGCTCAAGAGCGAAATCAACCGTATCGCCGAGTCCGCCAACTTCAACGGCATTCAGCTGCTGAACGGCGACCTGGACGCCGGCAGCGCCGCCGCCTCCAGCATGAGCGACGTTACCGTGACGCCCGAGATCGACGGCGTGAACCCCGCGGAGGCCCCCCAGAAAGGCATTTACACCATTGATACTTCCGGCCTGAAGGTCACCACCGGCAGCAAGGCCACCGGCAGCATCAAAGTCACCGTCGCCGGCAAGACCATCGCCACCGCCACCCTCACGGGCTCCAACAAGTCCCTCAGCAACATCTCCTTCACCGCTGTGGCCGCCAAGGTTACCATTGGCGGTGAGACGTTCAGTGTGTCCGCCGACGCGAAGGGCATCAAGCTGACGATGGATAAGACTCCCAGCAAGGAGTTCACCCAGAATATGACCGTCACCTACCACTGCTCCAATGCCGTGCGTGCTGGTCAGGCGGATCAGAACGCCAACAACGCCTGGACGGACAGCGTCCGGGTGGATCAGAAGGCCATCTACGCGGAAGATCGCAGACTGGCCAGCGCCAGGTTCGACATCGGCAACATCACCGACGGCTATCAGCTGATGATCGGCAAGGACGTTTACACCTTCGCCGTGGGCAAGGACAGCAAGTACGCCAACGCCGGCGGCAATGTCATTGACCTGACCAAGGTGAACAAGACCGGCGACGACCTGAAGGCCGAGGCCGCCCGCCGCCTGTCTGAGGTTGCCAAGAACAACTCCATGTTCAAGGTCACCACGGACAACACCTCCGGTTTCGTGCACCTGACCGAGATCGAGGGCAAGGTCGACTATGAGAAGAACGATCTGGCCGGTACCGCCAACGCCACGGACGGCGACTGGACTGGCCTGGTGAAGAGCGGCATGGCCGGCGCCAACGGCGGCGCCGCCGGCGGCCTGACCCTGCAGATCGGCGACACCAGCGCCAGCTACAACCAGCTGAATGTCTCCATCGGTGATATGCACACCTATGGCGCCATGGCCATCGACGGCCTCGACATCAGCACTCCCGAGGGCGCTTCCAGCGCCATCGACGTGATCAAGAACGCCATCAACTACGTCTCCGGCATCCGCGGCGATCTGGGCGCCACCCAGAACCGTCTGGAGCACACCGCCAACAACCTGAGCGTCATGGCGGAGAACATCCAGGACGCCGAGTCCACCATCCGCGACACCGACGTTGCCGAGGAGATGATGGCTTACACCAAGAACAACATCCTGGTTCAGTCCGCCCAGGCCATGCTGGCCCAGGCCAACGCTGTTCCCCAGGGCGTGCTGCAGCTGCTGGGCTAATTGACCGGCTGAACGCGGCATGAGCACCCTGAACCCTGAGAATGGGGCCCCGCACGAGCCCGGCGCAAGCGGGTCGTGTGGGGAGAGGAGGACGGAGCAAAGCTTCTTCCGACGAAGGGCGTGCCGCAGCTGCTGGGCTGATCAGCGCGGTTGTTCTGAAAACAGCATCAACCCCAACCAAGCGGGGCGGGCTTTGGCCCGCCCCGCTTCCCTGTAAAGGAGGATGCCCATGGAGGCCATTGAGATTGCCCGCAGACTGGCGGGGCTCGGCGATGCGGAGGAGGCGCGGAACGCCTATAATCTGGCGATTCACCAGGGCGCCGGCCCTGCCGAGGTGCTGGAGGCGGCGGTATATATCCTGCGGTCCGGCGGAGACTATAAGGTCTCCTACACCCATCTGTGCAGGCTCTACAATCAGGGCCATTTTCAACAGCAGATTCTGCCGATTCTGGTGGAGGCGTTTTACGAGCCCAATGTACAGGAGCTGCAAAACCGCTATGAGCGAAACTGCAGGCTGCTGAAAAAATACCCCTATCTCTTCCGAAAGGATTTTCTTCCCTTCGATGAGCTGCCCGTCTGCTTCTTCCCCTATGACGACGACGGCTACCTTCCCTTTTACCCGGACCGGCAGCGGTTCGGCGATTATATCAATTTCAAAAATCCCGTTGTCAGCCGGAACTTTTTCCACGATCTGGAAAAGCCCATTCTGGCGGACGACGTTTACAGCCAGTATGAACTGGAATATTTGAATGACAACGTGCGCAGAAGCGAGGACGTCGGCAGGGAGAACCATCTGTATCTCCATTACGCCGACTGGGCGTCCTTTTGCGCCCATTTGCAGTGTCTGGATTTTCACCGCCTGCTGAAAGACGAGAAGATGGTCTTTTTAATCGGCGGGGAAATAGAGCGCTATCCCATTGACTTTAAGGCGGAGTATGGCGTCGATTACAGCCGCTTCCCCCTGAAACCCGTCGGCATCCGGGAGGTCAACCGCCTGATATGGCACACCCAGCTGTCCTATCACAACGGCGGCGACTTTTTTAACGAGGTCTTTGACGCGCATCCCAATCTGCTGGTCCTCCCCTCCGTGCTGATGGATTCGATTGTCCAGGATGTGGCCGATTACGAGGCGCGGCTGAACAGCGCGCAGAGTGTGCGCCAGGCCCAGGAACGCTTTGCCGAATGGGGAAATCCCAAGCGGATCGAGGAGCTCTACCGCCTGAAGGGCCGGACCAGCAAGGACATCATCGCGGCGGTGTATCTGGAGAACCCCACCGCCACGGCGGGACTGGACCGGGCCTCCCGGATCGTCCCCGCCGTGTTCGTCCAGCCCCATTTTACCAAAATGCCCGCCGGTTTGGAGATCAACACGGAAAAGGGCTGCGCGATGCTGAACATGCCCACTTATGAGGAGATCAAAAATTCGCCGCTGCTTTTGGGCTTCAAATACATCAAGACCTTCAGCCCCATGCGCCGCTTTACCACCAGCCACGGCGCGTCGGTGAGATTTATGTATCAAAGCGCGCTCCAGGCGGAGCGGAAGGAGGGGGAAGACCCGACGGCGCCGAAGACCATCGTCAACGACGCCATCTCCGAGCGGATCTTCAACCGCAGCTTTATGGCCGACCCGGAGGACCGCCTGTTCAAGGACAGCGTGGTGGTCCGCTTTGAGGATGGCAAGCTGAATCCGAAGGCGACCTTCACCGCGCTGGCGGCGTTTTTGGATCTGCCCTACACGGAGTCCATGACGGAGTGCACGGAGGGCGGAAAGGAGACCTACACGCCCGGCAACGCCAGGGGGTTTGATCCGGAGACAGTCTACCGGACCTACGATGAGTTCGTCAATGACGATGAGCGGTATTTTATCGAGTATTTCCTTCGGGACGCCTACGAGTACTACGGCTACGGCTTCCACTATTACGACGGCGCGCCCATGGATGAGGCGCGGGCGAAAGAGCTGATCCAGGGGTTTACCACGATTAACAGTTATATGCGCAGGACGTGGGGCAAGGTGTTTGACCTTGTGGAGGCCACCTTGGAGAATGAGACGCTGGAGTGGGAGAAAAAGCCCCTGCGGGATGAGATGCTGGAGAATTACATGAAGGCCTGTGATGAGAACCGGCTGAAAAACACCAGGATTCTGTTAAAGGGCCTCCGGTTTGTGAGTAAAAGCGGCCAGCCGCTTCGCATGATAAAGAGGCTGGAGCCGGACCCCGCGCTGCTGGAGCGGCCGCTCTATCACTGAGGGCCTGCGGGAAATTTGAAGATTGCCGGCTGGGACCGGGTCCGGTATCTCCTGGAGAGCGCGCGGAGCCTGGCCGGGGCGGCGTGCAAAGGGGCGCTGCCCTTTTGCGGGCGGAAGCCCTGAGAAATTTGGACAAGACCACTGAGGAGGGCACATAAGCGTGGAAAAAAAGGGGACGGTCTACTTTTTCACCGGCCTGGCCGGGGCGGGCAAGACCACCATCGGCGGGCTGTTTTACGAGCGGCTGAGAGCCAGAAGTCCGGAGGCGGTGCTTCTGGACGGAGATCAGATCCGCGGATCCATCGGCGACAGCTGCATAACCACCGGCGCCGTGCTGAAAGAGGGGCGCTATACGACCGAGGCCCGGAGAAACGGCGCCTACGGGCTGTTCAGGCGCTGCCGGGACCTGGCGGACCAGGGAAAGGACGTGGTCTGCTGCAGTATTTCCATGTATTCCCAGGTCCGCCAGTGGAACCGGGAAAACATTGAGAACTACCGGGAGATCTATGTCAAGGTTACCCGGGAGACCCTCTACCGCCGGGACCAGAAAAAGCTGTACTCCTCCGGGGCGAAGAATGTGGTAGGGGTCGACCTGCCCTACGACGAGCCGGAGACGCCGGACGTGGTGATCCAAAACGACGGCCAGGAGACGCCGGAGGAGGCGGTAAACCGCCTGGAGGCGCTGCTGCTGGGATGATCCATTCGCCGGGCGGCGGGCCCCGCCGGTGAGCGCGGGGAAAAACCTTTATCAAGGAGACGAGAGCATGCTTGTTGATTTACATACCCACAGTACTGCGTCGGACGGACAGTATTCCCCCTCTGAGCTGGCCCGCCTGGTGAAGGCACGGGGGGCGGAGGCCTGGGCGCTGACGGATCACGATACCATAGGCGGCCTGGCGGAGGCGGTCCGGACCGGGGAGGCCTTGGGCCTGCGGGTGATCTGCGGCGTGGAGCTGAGCGCGGATGATTATTTGAATCTGCATATTCTGGGCTATGGGTTCCCCGTGGACGCTCCGCCCTTGCAAAAGATGCTCCAGCACCTGCAAAAGGGCCGGAGCGACCGGAAGTACCGGATTCAAAACTATCTCCGGAAGTACGGCGTCGAGGTTCCGCTGGAAGAGGTGGAGGCCGAGGCGAAGGGCGGCGTGATCGGGCGGCCCCATTTTGCCCAGGCCATGGCCCGCCTGGGAATTGTGGCCTCCCGCAGGGAGGCGTTTGACCGGTATCTGGATACGCCAGATTTTCAGGAGATGGAGAAGGGCCGCAAACCCAGCGCGCAGAGGTGCGTGGAGACCATTAAGGCGGCGGGGGGAAAGGCGTCCCTGGCGCATCCGTACCAAATTGTGCTGGGTGGAGACCGGCTGGAGGATCTGGTGGAGCGGCTCATAGGCTACGGCCTGGACGCCGTGGAGTGCTGCTATCCGCAGCACACGGAGGAGCAGCGGGCGGAATACCTGTCTCTGGCCAGGCGATATGGCCTCCACGTCACCGGCGGCAGTGATTTTCACGGTGAGAAGAACAAGCCGGACAACCCCTTGGCGGCCTGGGAACTGGACATAGACTGGCTTATTTAGGAGGAATATCCCCATGGAATTTGAACTGATGGCCTCCATGATGTGCGCCAATTACGGACATTTGGAACAAGAGGTTCGGGATCTGGAAGATGGCGGCATTGACTCTTTCCATATTGACATTATGGACGGGCGGTTTGTCGCCAATTTCGCCATGTCCCTGAACGATATGCGGTACATTGCCGCGACCACCTCCAAACCCCTGGACGTCCATCTGATGATCGAGCACCCCAATAACCGCATCGGATTGTTTTTGCGGAATCTCCGGCCGGGAGATACGGTATATATTCATCCGGAGGCGGAATATCACCCCTCCACCACGCTCCAGGCGGTCATTGACGCGGGGATGGTGCCCGGCATCGCCATCAATCCGGGCACGTCGGTGGAAACGGTCATGGAACTGCTGCGGATTGTAAAAAAGGTGCTGGTGATGTCCGTGAATCCCGGCAATGCCGGCCAGATGTTTCTCCCATACGTGGGAAAGAAGATTACGAAACTGCTGGCGATGAAAGAGGACATGGGGTTTGAGCTCTACTGGGACGGGGCGTGCAGCGCGGAAAAGATTTTGGAGTACGCGCCCAAAGGCGTCAAGGGCTTTGTGCTGGGCACTACGCTGCTGTTTGGAAAGGACCGGACCTACGGCGAGACGCTGCAAAACATACGGGAGCTGAGATTTTGAGAAATGTTGCGCTGGTACTCTCCGGCGGCACGGGAGACAGGATGGGGGGCGGAACGCCAAAGCAGTACCGGACGGTGGCGGGAAAGCCGGTGTTGGTTCACACCCTGGAGCGGCTGGAGAGATGTTCCGCCATAGACGGCGTGTTCGTCATAGCGAGTCCGCAGTGGACGGACAGAATCCTGGAGTGGAAAGAGGCTTTCGGCCTGGAGAAATTGCTGGGGGCCGCCCCGGCGGGAGCAAACAGGCAGCTGTCCATCCGAAACGGCCTTCTGGCCGCCCGGAGGTTTATGGACGGGGACGAGGGGGCCGGCGTTATGATTCAGGACGCGGTGCGGCCTCTGACCGGCGTGAGGCTGCTGGAGGACCTTATGGAAAATCTCCGGGAGGCCGCCTGCGTCATGCCGGTGCTGCCGGTGACGGACACCACATATACCAGCGAAGACGGACGCTGGGTCAGCGGCCTGCTGGAGCGGTCCGCCCTCTACGCTGGGCAGGCTCCGGAGGCGTTTCGCTATTGGCCCTATCTGGCGCTGTACCGGGATACGCCGGAGGCGGAGCTCTCGTCCATGAGCGGCAGCTGCCAGCTGCCATATCAGGCGGGGTGGAACGTGAAAATGATTCCCGGTGAGCGGGAAAACATCAAAATCACCTATGCCGCGGATTTGAAAATCTGCGAACTGTTGTTGCACGGACAGGAGGAATCCCTTTGAAAGCCTATGTTCTCCATGGAATCGGCGATCTGCGCTGCGAGGACTGCCCCATGCCGGAGCTGCGGCCGGGCTGGGCGCTGATCAAGGTGTCGGCGGCGGGAATCTGCAGTTCGGACATACCGAGGATTTTTGAGAAAGGGACCTATCATTTTCCCACCATTCCGGGCCACGAGTTCTGCGGTGTGGTGGAGCGTACCGCGAATCCGGAGGACAGCGGGTGGGTCGGCAGGCGGGTAGGCGTGTTTCCGCTGATTCCCTGCATGGCGTGCCCGTCCTGCGCAAGGGGCGAGTATGAGACCTGCTCCAACTATGACTACGTGGGGTCCCGGCGGGACGGGGGCTTTGCGGAGTACGCGGCGGCGCCGGTATGGAACCTGATCCAGCTGCCCGGTGAGATCAGCGATGTTCAGGGCGCGCTGCTGGAGCCGGCGGCCGTGGCGCTGCACGCGGTCAGGCGGGCGGATATTCGCCCTCACAGCAGCGTCTGCGTAGTGGGCACAGGGGGCATCGGCCTGCTGGCGGGCCAGTGGGCGAGGCGCTGCGGCGCGGACCGGGTTGTAATAAAGGGACGAAGCTGCGAAAAGGAGGCGCTGGCACGGCGGTGCGGCCTGGATTACACAGGCGTGACGCCGGAGGAGCGCTTTGACCGGGTGATTGAGGCGGTGGGCTCCTCGGCGGCCCTGGAGGAGAGCCTGACCTTAGCCGCGCCGGGCGGCAGAGTGGTGCTTATGGGGAATCCGGACGGATCTAAAACACTGGCGCAGAACGTCTACTGGCAGATTCTCCGCAAACAGCTGACGCTGAGCGGCACATGGAACTCCTCCCACGGCGGCGTGGACAGCGATTGGGAGGCGTCGGTCCGGGCCATAGCGCAGGGGGCGCTGGGCGTGGAGAAGATCGTGACCCATATTGTGGACAAAGACGATCTGCCGCAGGCGCTCCATATGATGCGGAGCCGCACCGGGCCGTTTTGCAAAATCGTGGTAAAGTTTTAAAACAGACTCCAGAGGAGACGGCGGAAAGGGGACGGGCGGATGATTCTGAAAAAAGGGAGCCTCGCGGACTTTGCGCGGCGGGTAAAGGCGTCCGGCAAGGGGATTATTGTCTACGGCGCCGGTGTGATTGGGCAGACTGCCGCTCCCTATTGGCTGCGGGAGTACGGCTTGGAGGAAGCGGTCCTCTGCTATGCGGACGCGGACCCGGGCAAACAGGGGCGGAACGTGCCCCTGTCCTCCCGGGGGGTTCCCACCATGGGGCCGTCCGTGCTGGAGGAGCGCCGCGGCGCGTATCTTCTGCTGATCACCGTCAGCGCCTTTGAGCCCGTTGTGAAGGCGCTGGATGCGGTTCCGGGGACAGAGGGGGCGGAGGCGTACTTCCTGCCGGTGATGCTGGCGGATATGGCGCATGAGCCGAAGGAGGGCGGCGCCGTCCGTGCCGGTCAGGAACCGCTGATCCCGAAGAAGATTCACTACTGCTGGTTTTCCGGAAAGCCCATTCCGGAGAAGCTGCGGGGCTGCATTGACTCATGGAGGCGGTTCTGCCCGGATTACGAGATTATCCGCTGGGATGAGAGCAGCTATGACATTGACCGGTATCCGTATATGCGGCAGGCGTATCAACACCAAAAGTGGGGCTTTGTCCCGGACATTGCCAGGCTGGACATTCTCTTCCGCCACGGCGGAATCTATCTGGACACCGATGTGGAGCTGCTGCGGAGCCTGGATGAGCTGTTGTTTCAGCCCGCTTTTTGCGGCGTGGAAAAATGGGGGACCGTCAATACGGGGGGGTGCTCCGGCGCGCAGCCCGGGAATCCGGTTGTGAAGCGGATGCTGGATTACCGCAAAGACGCGTCCTTTGTCCAGGAGGACGGCTCGCTGAATTTGACCACCTGCGGCTATTACGAAACGCGCTCGCTGATTCCCTGCGGATTTCAGGTGAACGGGCAGACGCAGGTGCTGGAGGACGGACAGATCACGGTGTACGCCTCGGAGTTTTTTCACCCCTTCGACTATATGAGCGGCGAGACGCGCGTGACGAAGAACACGTTTTCCGTCCACCATTTCAGCGGCACATGGCTGGGACCGGACGCGGCGCGGGAGCGGGAAAAAACCCGCGGCCGCTATGAGCGGTTTTTGGCGGAGCTGGAAGCTGTGGAGGCGGTATGAGACAAATGAAAGTGCTTCATCTGGTCCCCCCGGGGTTTGGGGGAATCGACGCCTACATCTTCAGCCACTACAAATACATGGACCGAAAGAAGTTCCGGTTTGACTTTCTGACGCAGAACGCGGGCCTGGAGTCCGCCCCGCAGTACCGGGATTTTCCCTATGCGGTGAGGCTCCTGCCCACCACGGCGGGAAAGGACAGAGCCCTCTTTGAGAGGACGGTCAAAGGAATTCTGACGGAGGGCTACGACGTGTTTCACCTCCACACCAGCTTTTGGACCGGCTTTTTGCTGGAGGAACTGGCCCGGGAGGCCGGGGTTCCCAGGGTGATCCTGCACGCCCACTCCTCCTTCATAGACGAGCCGGACCCTGAAAAGCGGATGACGCTCCTCAGCCGCCACGAGGAGCTGAAACGGGCCTTTCCGGCAAATCTGGCAAGCGATTACTGCGCCTGTTCGAAGAAGGCCGCCGGCTGGCTGTTTGGACCGCAGATCCCCAAAGAGAGGATCATAATGATGAAAAACGCCATTGAGCCGGAGCGCTTTCGCTTTCACCGGCCGGGACGGGACGCCCTTCGGGCGGAGCTGGGCCTGGATGACGGCGCCCTGGTGCTGGGCACGGTGGGCAGATTGAGTTTTCAAAAGAACCACGCCTTTTTGATGGACGTATTTGAGGCGTTTCAAAAAATCCGTCCGGACAGCAGGCTGCTGATCATAGGCGACGGGGAACTCCGGGGGGAGCTGGAGCGGCAGATCCGGGAGCGGCGTCTGGAAAAGCAGGTGCTGCTGCCGGGCTGGCGGGCGGATGTGGGGGACTGCCTGCGGGCCATGGACTGCTTTGTCCTGCCGTCCAGGTTTGAGGGGAACCCCATCTCCCTCATTGAGGCCGCCGCTTCGGGCCTGCCGGCCATTATTTCCGATACCATCACGGAGGAAGCTGTGATTGCGGATACGATCCGTCGGGTGCCGCTGGACGGCTCCGCCTGGGTCTCCGCGCTGGAGGAGATAACCGCGCGTCCGGCCCACCGCGGAAATGGCGTGGAAATCGTCGGCGCGGCGGGCTGCGACGTGGCGCGGCAGGCAGAGGCGCTGGCGCGGCTGTACGCGGGATGACGCCGGCCTGCGCCGGGCCGGCTGGGCGCGGCGGGGCCTGGAGACGGCAGACAGGCTCTTAATATCCCGCGGAAGAGAGCTGGAGGCATATAGAATGAAGGAAATCGCGTTTTTGTACCAGGAGCTCCATGATTTTCTCGGCAGGGGAAATATAAGCGGGGAGCTTTGCCAACAGATTCGGGATATTATTCAAACGAGTGTGGACGCCATTCCGGCCGGGGCCAGGGTGGCGATTCGCGGCGGCGGGGCGCACACAAGCCGCCTGCTGGACGCGTTTGATTTTACCGGGAAAAATATCGTTGGGATCTTTGACAGAAAAAAGGTGGCGGAAACGCAGCGTGGCTATCCGTGCTACGGGGCGGAGGAGCTCCCCAAAATGGACTGCGGCTACGTGGTGCTGTCCTCCTTTTACTACCGCCAGGAGCTGCTGGAGGAGGCGCGGTCCTACGCCGCGCGGACGGTGGACATCTACGGCGCGCTGGAGGAGCGGGGAATCCGGCTGATTGGCCAGTTCGACCAGTACGGCCCGGAGAGCCCGCTGGTGCTTAATTTTTTCTATTTGAGGTATCTGGAAAACCGGGGAACGCCGGAGGAGGGGCAGTGCGTGACGGAGCTTCTCCAGGCGGCGGTGGAGCTGAAGGATTTTGTAATGGTATACAGGATTTTTCAGGAGAGCGGAGGCGCGGACGGGGAGAACAAGACGGTTTTGGAGGCGTGGGCAAGGACGGAGAAGCTGCTCAGGGCCATTCGCCTCCGCGTTGACCAGAGGAAACAGCGGGACATCATGATTTTCTGGACGGATGCCGTCTCCTATTATCAACTGTCCCAGCTGCCGCTGACGGAGAGGGCGGCGGAAGCGGGCTGCTTTTTCCGGCGGGCGTACACGCCCACCCCCTTTACGCAGCAGACGCTGTGCGCCATGTTCACCGGGATGCTCCCGATTGATGACTATGGGCCGGCCCAGGAGCCCGTCCGCCGGGAGAACAGTTCGCTGCTGCGGTACCTGGAGGAGAGGGATTACGACGTGAAATTCATCTCCCACCTGGAGGACTCCATGGACCGGCCGCACCGGATCGCGGCCACGTTAAACGCCTCCTGCAATGTGAAGTGGTGGCTGGGGCTGGAACGGTGGCTCTCCTCTGAAAAGCCCTGCTGCTATATTTTTCACCTGCTTGTGGAGTCCCACGAGCCAAACCTCTCCCCGGAGCTGCGGGACGTGGTGGATACCACGGTGAGCAGCCCCCGGCAGGAGCGGCAGAGAGCGGCGTCCATCGCCTACCTGGACCGGTGCCTGGCGCTGTACCGCGCGCTGGCGGGCGATACTGTGCAGGTGTTTCTGGGCGACCACGGACAGTACGTCTTTCCGTCGGCCAGCTGGTCGGAGGAGCGGCTGCACACATACTGCTTTGCCCTGGGGAAAAACATCCCCCCCGCGCGGATTGACCGCTTCTTCCCCTATCAGCGGTTTGAGCATTTTGTCCGCTGGCTTGTGGAGCCGGAGGCCAATCCCCTGGAAAACGCCTGCGCGGATGAGGCTGTTTTCCAGGATACGGACTTTTACAATCCCGAGCGCATAGGCGTTTTCATCCGCCGGAACATGCCCCGGGAGGGGATCGCCGTCCGCGGCGTGGTGGACGGGACCGGAAGGTACGCCCTGAACGGACTGGGGGAGGAGACGTATTATCTCCGCGGGGAGGACGGAAGCGAGAAACCCGGGGAGCTGGACGGCGCCAGGCGCCAGGCGCTTCGCGAGAAGTGCGGGACAAAGTTTTTGGATATTTCCCAAAAGGAGGAGTTCCGCCACGCCAGGGCGCTTTATGAATATCTCAGGCAGGGCGCGCAGCCGCGGGAATCAGAGCGGCCCGCCCGCTGAAAAAAGGCGGAGGAGAATGATGGGTACAGGGATTTCGGCGCTGCTGATGGATGTGGACGGCACGCTTACGGACGGAAAGATATATATCTCCGCGGAGGGGGAGGGCTTTAAGGCCTTTGACGTAAAGGACGGCTATGGGATTTGCCGCCTTCTTCCGCAGTATGGCATTACCCCGGTGATTGTCACGGGGCGCACGTCGGAGATCGTGGCGCGCCGCGGCGCGGAGCTGGGCATTACCAACATCTATCAGGGCGTGGAGGACAAAGGGGCCTGTGTGCGGGCCATTTCCGCCCGGCTGGGCATTCCGCTTGCGGAGATGGCCTTTATGGGAGACGACCTCAACGATTTGCCCGCCATGGAGCTGTGCGGTGTAGCGGGCTGCCCCGCCGACGCTGTGGACGGCGTGCGGGAGATCTGCGATTTTATCGCGGAGGCGCCGGGAGGACGGGGCGCGGTCCGGGAGTTTATTCAGTGGCTGATCAATCGGCGCTGAAACATAAAAATGGAGAGGCACCTTATGGACGAGCTGATTAGCGTTGTTGTACCGGCGTATAACATGGAGCAGTACATCGGGGAATGTGTGGATTCGATTTTGACCCAGACCTACCGCCGCCTGGAGGTGATCCTGGTGGACGACGGCTCCACGGACGCCACGGGCCGGATCTGCGACCAATACGCGGAGCGGGACGCCCGCGTGGTGGTGATCCACCAGGAGAACCGGGGGCTGCCGCGGAGCCGCAAGGTGGGAGTGGCCGCCGCCAGGGGCGCGTATGTGGGATTTGTGGACAGCGACGACTGGGTTGATTCCAATATGTACGGGTATCTCTGCCGGGAATTGGAGGAGTCGGGGGCCCAGCTGGTCACCTCGGGCTATATTGTGGAGCGCCCCGACGGTTCCTCTGCGCCGGTTTTGGGAGAGGTCCCCGAGGGCGTTTATCATCCCAGGACAGATCCCCTCTTCTGCCGGAATATGATTCTTGTGGAGCCGGGCATACGGTATGGGATTCCCCCCTTTTACTGGAACAAGCTGTTTAGAAAGTCCGCGCTGGTCCCGTTTCTGGAGAAGGTGGACGACCGCCTGACCCACGGGGAGGATTACGCGTGCGTATACCCCTGCGTGGCGTCCGCGGAGACGGTGCGCGTGACAGGCGCCTGCATGTACCACTACCGGGTCCGCGCGGCGTCCATGAGCAGGTCCTCCGACGAGGAGTACTTCACCCGCCTGAACGCCATGTATTTGACGTTGAAGCGGGTCTTTGAGCGGCACCCCCAGGCGCCGGTGCTGATGAAGGAGCTGAACGCGTGCATGTGCTGGCGGGCCCTGTCCGGCGTCAATGAGATGTGGGGGCTCCAGCTGGAGAGCAAGGTCCCCTCCTACCAGTTTCTCTGCGAAAATACGCGGGTGGGAAAGGGCACCGTCCTCTATTCCGCCGGCGAGGTGGGAAGGGCATACTATCAGGGCCTGAGGGCGGTGGGCCTCCACAGGGACATTCTGTGGGTGGACAGGAATTACCAGGCGCTCCAGGCACAGGGGCTGCCGGTGGAGGACCCGAAGAGGATCCTGTCCGGCCCGTATGACGCGGTGATTGTGCCTGTCCAGGCCAGGGAGCTCTACGAGAGCATCCGGCAGGATTTGATTGGGATGGGAGTCCGCCCGGAGAGGATTTTCTGGGCGGAGCCCCGCTTGTACCGCTGAGGATCTCGGCGTGAGAGGAGACGACGATGAAAAAATACATTTTGTTTGGAGCCGGAGACTTCGGGCAAATGGCGCTGGAGGACTATGGCCCGGACAATGTGGCGTGCTTTGCCGATAACAATCCGAATAAGCAGGGACAGCTCGTGTGCGGAAAGCCGGTGATCGGGTTTGAGGAACTGAGGCGGATGGCGGAGGACCACAGGATTGTGATCTCTGTGTACAACCCCCGCCCCATTGCGGCGCAGCTGGAGGAAAGCGGGATTTTTGACTATCAGCAGTATTTTCCCGTCCGCCGGAAGCTGGCGGGGCGCCTGGCGGAGGAGCTGGCGGGCAAAACGCCGCGCGGCGTCGTCCTCTACGGAACGGACGGCTATATGGAGCAGGTGGTCCTGCTGCTGAGGGAGCTGGGCCTGGGGCATCTTTTGCAGGCTGTGGCCGCGCCGGAGGGAAACCGTCTCATTGGCCGGCAGGTCGGCGGATTTCAGGTCCGCGGGCTGGAAGAGACCGGCCCGGAGGCGGACTGCTACATCGTGGCCTCCGCGTGGAACCACTCCGCGCTGCGGGTTCAGCTGCGCCGGCATGCTGCGGGGAAGCTGGTGATGGACCCGTTCTACCAAAGGCGCTACTATGACACGGAGGACATTGTCTTCGCACGGTCCCAGGAGCGGGACCGCACGGAGGAGGAGTGGAATCAGGCCGTACGGCAGGACGGCATCAAGGCGTCGGTACGCGCCTATGTGGAGGCGGCGAAGGAACAGGTTCCGCTGTTTGAGCTGGTGGAGATTGAGACCATCAACCGCTGCAACGGCGTGTGCTCCTTCTGCCCGGTAAACCGCAGCGCGGACCCCCGTCCCAAGGCGGTGATGAGCCGGGAGCTCTTTGAGGGGATTATCGATCAGCTGGCGGCGCTGGACTACAGCGGAAAGCTGGCGCTGTTTTCCAATAACGAGCCGCTGCTGGACCAGCGGATCATCGAGCTGCACAAATACGCCAGGGAGCGTCTGCCCAAGGCGGTAATGCACCTTTATACCAACGGCATACTGCTGACGGTGCCCATGTTTGAGGAGCTGATACAGTACCTGGACGAGCTGGTCATCGACAATTACCAGCAGGAGCTGCGCCTGATCCGCCCCAGCCGGGAGATCAAGGCGTATGTGGAGAGCCATCCCCAGCTGCGGAAAAAGGTGACGATTGTTCTGCGCAAGCCCCATGAGGTGCTGTCCTCCCGGGGCGGAGACGCGCCGAACCGCAGGCAGCTGGTGTCCTACGGGGAGGAGACGTGCGCCATGCCCTTCCAGCAGCTCATTATCCGGCCGGACGGGAAGGTCTCCCTTTGCTGCAACGATCCCCTGGGCAGATGCACCTTGGGGGATTTGACAAAGCAGACGATTCTGGATGTGTGGTACGGGCCGCAGTATCAGATGGTCCGCAAGTGCGTGGCGGAGGGCAGAAAAAACTGGAAGCACTGTGAGTTCTGCGATGTGTTCTCCCTGTATTAGGCCCGGTCTGGTTTCCGCCTGTCTTTCAGCAGGGGCCGCAGGCCGCCGGGACTGGATTGACGGACGAAAAGCGAGATAACGGAAAGGGTAAACATCATGGAGTATATCATTTTTGGCTGCGGAGACATTGGAAGGACAGCGCTGGAGTGCCTGGGAGCGGACAATGTCTCCTGCTTTGCCGATAATTACCACAGCGGCGAGACGGTTTGCGGCAAGCGGGTTGTCTCCTTCCCCGAGATGGTGGAGATCTGCGGGACCGGAGAGGGCACGGCGGTCGCCGTCGCCTCGGATAATTACTGGGAGGAGATGACCGCCCAGGTACGGGAGGCCGGAATTGCCCGGTATGCCGTGTTCCGGGAATACACATGGCCGTCCTATCGGAAGGACCGGAGGCGGGTCTGCGTCTCCACCGGGGCGCTGGCGGAGAAATTCGGGCTGACGGGGTGTTCCAGAGTCGGGATCTATGGGGAGACCATTCTCGCAGCCCGCTTGGCGGAGGAGATCCGGAGGAGAGCCCCCGGCACGGAGCTGTTTTTGATCTCCCAGGATCCCCCGGCCAGCGCCTCCATCTCCATTCCCCTCCCCCGAATGTCCCTCGCGGAGGCGGATGGACGGATCGACTGCCTGTGCATTGCCGTTCCCCGCTGCGAGGATTCCGCCGCGCTGCGGGACCGCCGGGACCTGCCGGGCTGCCGGGTGGTTGATCTCTACGGCGTTGACCCCTATGAGCCGGCGTTTCAGTACGCGGGGCTGGAGGCCTGCCGGAACCTCCACGCCGGCAGGCGTATCTTTCTGGTGGGCAACGGTCCCAGCCTGCGGATCGAGGATCTGAATACCCTCCATGAGCATGGAGAGCTGTGCATGGCGTTTAACAAGGCCTATCGGGCCTATGACCGGACGCCCTGGCGGGCGGACTACTACGGGTTCAGCGACGCCCAGGCTGTCAACGACTGCGCGGCGGATATTCCCGGCCTGCCGGGGACGGTCTTTATGGCGGACACGTTCCATTTTTTTGATAATCCCCATTTTAAAAACGCCCGGTATTTCCACATGATAACGGAGAAATTTTATCCCAACTACCCCGGCTTTTCCGGGGATCCCTCCCGGGGCATGTACAACGGAAATACCGTGGTCTATGACATCGGGCTTCAGCTGGCGGCGTATATGGGGGCCGGGGAGATCTATCTGCTGGGAGTGGACCATACCCTCAGCGGCGATTTGGCAAAGCCGGGGAACCATTTTATCTCAGACTACATCCGGCCGGAGGAGCTGGAGCAGTACAGAGGAGTCTCCGTCACGACCGACCGGTCGACAAGAGCGTTTCAAAAGGCGGAGCTGTATTCCCGGGCCCACGGCTTCCGGATTTTCAACGCGACCCGGGGCGGAAAACTGGAGGCCTTTGAGCGGGTGGATTTTGACAGCCTCTTTTAGGCGTTGTTTGAAAAATGTCAAAACGCCTTGATTGGCGGGAAAATCTCGCCGTTGCGCGGTTCGCCGTTTATCAAACAGACTCTAACCTGCGGACAGATTTGACAATTGGAGCTTGCTTTTATGAAAATTGCAGTATACGGTACGGGTGATGTGGGGGAGTATGTCTGGCGCATGTCGCAAAAAGGAAACTGCCTCCCGTGGAAATTGTGTATTTTGTCAGAAGCGACAAGGACCGTGATTCCTTTCACGGCATCCAGCTGCGAGCGGTGGGGGACATCTCCTACGAGGATTTTGACTATCTTGTAATCGCGTCCGACCTCTACGCCGGCGAGATGATGGCGCGGCTGGAAGAGGCGCGAAACGGCTGTGAGCGGTATAAAGACAAGGTTATCAGGTATCAGGAGCTGTTTCCCAGCCTGAGGGAGGGCGACCACGGGAGACAGCCCTATCAGTCGTACCGGGTCTCGGGGGATCTGGTGTTCCTGGCCGAAGCGGAGGACGAGGTGATCCCCCAGGCGATGTATTACAGCGGAAACACGTATTCCGCTGAGAACATAGACGCCTTTTTCGCGCTGACGGAAACATACTACGGGCGCGGCGCGGGTTCCCCGGAGAGCGCGGGCTATTTTCTCGATATTGGGGCGAATATCGGCACCACCTCTGTCTATGTGGAAAAGCGGATTTCTCAGTCGCTGAAAATCATCGGCTTTGAGCCGGGACAGTCGAATTACGATTTGTTCAGGGCGAACTGCCTCCTGAACCACACGAAACATATTCGCGTGGAGCATTTCGGCCTGTCGGACCGGGATGAGCGGAAGAGATTTTGCTATGTGAACAACAATTCCGGAGCGTCGTCTGTCGTTGACGCGGATGAGGCGGAGAGCGGCGGCGAGGCAGCGGAGGTGAGAAGACTGGACGGCTATCTGTCCGGCCGCCGGATTTCCCCCGGTGAGGTCAAATACATCTGGATGGACGCGGAGGGATACGAGAGCAAAATTATCGCCGGAGCCATGGAAACCCTGCGCGCCGCGAAAATCCCGCTGCTGCAGGAGTTTAATCCGGGCGCCTACGCCGGGCAGAATATGCTGGAGACCTACTATAGGAATATCCGGGAGATATACGGCCACTTCATTTCGCTGGCTGACCGGCGTGCCCGGATTGAGACGGTATATCCGATTTCGAAGCTGCCGGATTACGCGGAGAGCATGCGGGAGGCGCATGAGGATCTGTTCCTTTTTTAGCGGGTGTCCGGCGGGACACAGGCGGAGATACTTTTAGGCCCTGTTTGAAAATGCCGCTGGCCCGGTGAAACGCGGGGAGTCAGAACGCGGCGGAGTCCGGAGGGAGAGGTTATTATGTGGGAAAAGCTGATAGAGCGCGCCAAACGCGCGCCTGCGGTGATCATCGCCGGCGCGGGAGAGCGCGGCCACGCGGCAAAGAGGGTTCTTTCTGAGTATGGAATTTCCAGCGCCGTCTTTGCCAACAGCGGGATGACGGGGGTGGTAAAAGACGGCGTGTTGACCGTGAGGGAGGCGGTGCGCCGTTTTCCCGGCGCGGTGATTCTTGTATCTGTCCGGGAGGGGAGCGGGGAGTTCCGCGCCCATGTGGAGGGGATTTTGGAGGAGGAGCGCCTGCGGGGCGGGAATCCTGGCGCGCAGGACATGGAGATCTTTGTCCTGAACGACATGGATGAGGAGTTCCGCCGTATATCCGAACCCATTTTCTACCGGGATTTTCACGAAAAGCTGCTGGAGCTTGGAGAGATTTCACGCCACTTAAAGCCGGCGGACCGGGAGGAGTGCTTTGACAGGTACTATATCAACGACTATGTGGAGCGCAACAGGCGCTATATCAAGGGCGATGTTTTGGAGTTTGCGGGCGGGGAGATCTATGCGGAAAAATACGGGGATTCCCCCCGCGTTAAGCTGATGACAAGCGCCCGGCACCGGGAGATCAATCCGACGGCGGACTACTTTGCGGATCTGGACGACAGGAGCACCCTGCCGGAGGAGAAGTTTGACTGCATTATCGCGACGCAGGTCATTATGTATGTCAACGATCTGGAGACGGCACTGGAGAACCTGCGGTATATGCTCAAGCCGGGCGGCGCGCTGATTCTGACGGTTCCCGGGCCGCTGTTCCACCACAGCAGGAATTCCCACCACATGTTCTCCTTTACGGAGGAGAGTTTGAAGTTCCTGCTTGAGAGGGTGTTTCACAATTATGAGGACTTTATGTACTACGGCAGTTTGGAGTACGCGATGTACATGCTCTTTTGGATGAAGAAGAACCCCTTTGAAAAGCCGGTGGAGCATGAGTATCTCTATACGCTGGTGATGGGGATTACCGCGAAGAATCAGTGAGGGGAGCGGAGAGGACATGGATGAGCAGGCGTTCTTTCAATCGCTGCGGACGGATCGGGAGATATACATATACGGCGCCGGTGAACTTGGAAGGCTTCTCTACCACCGGATGACGGACTACGGCATTTCCCTGAGGGCCTTTGTTGAGACAGAACCGTGCCAGGCGGCGGTTGAGGGAGTTCCCGTCATCTCCGTGGAAGCGTGCGCGGAACAGGCCCCCGCTCCACAGCTGATAGCAGCTGTGGAGGAGGATCTCCGCAAGGAGATCCTCCTCCGATTGCATCCTGTCAATCTGGCGGAGCACGTGGTACCCCTTCCCCCGGAGGTGCGGGAGGACATGCGGAGAAAGCAGGCGGAGAAGGATCTTCTGCGGCCGCAGATCATGTGCGGCGCGCTGGAGTGGAAAAACGCCCGCCCATTCAGGGACGCCTCCAGAATTTTGCTGGTCTCGCCGCATCCGGATGACGAGGTGATCAGCTGCGGAGGCGTATTGGTGCAGCACGGGCATAAAATTGACGTGCTGTGCGTAAATTCGGCGGGCGTCAACTACGGGGAGCACCAGCCCCCGGCCGAGCAGGTGGCAGAAGAGCGCATCCGGCAGTTTTACGCCGTGATGAAGCACGCGGGCGTTCACGACGCGTGGATTGCTAAGATCTGGGGCATTCCCCCGATGCTCCGGCAGATTGAGGCCCATAGGGAGGCGTATAAGCGGCGGTTTGACTTTGGGAGCTACGATATGATTTTGGTGCCCGGCGCGCATGACGACCACAGGGAGCACCGCTATATTGCAAACTGGCTCATCCCGCGGATTCTGCTTGACACGGGGCACCGGGAGTCCCTGCTGGTCCTGCGCTACGACGCGTGGGCGCCTTTGGAGCAGGCCAATTGCTTTGTGGATATTTCAAAGGTGATGGACAAAAAGCGGGAACTGATTCAACTCTACACCGCCGGCCGGGACGGGAGGCACTGGGAGTATATTTCCGCGCTGAACCAATACCGGGGACGGCATCTCAACTGCGCCTACGCGGAGGCGTACCAGATTTTAACGGCGGAACAGTATTTAGCGCCGCTTTTGTAAGGAGGACGGTAAAAAAATGACGGAACCGATCGTGGTGTTTATGAGCAGCGATGACGAGTACGCGCCCTTCGCGGCAACGACCATGGTCTCCATTCTGGAGCACACGGAGGCGAGCGTAAAGTTCTATGTTGCGGACTGCGGAATTTCGGAGAGAAATAAGCGGAGGCTGCTGCACATTCAGCAGAGCGGCCGCTGCGAAATTGAATATGTGGTTTTGGATATGGAGGCTCTGTTTCGGGACTGCGTTGAGCGGACCTGGATCTCAAAGGCCATGTACGGCCGATATGTCCTTCCGCAGCTTGCGAAAAATGAGAAGCGGGCGATTTACACGGATTTGGATGTGGCCTTTGTGGGCGATATACAGCAGCTCTGGGATGAGCCTCTGGAGGGCTGCACCATTGGAGCGGTTCCGTCTCAGCGGGGGAGAATCAACCGTCACTACCAGGAGTATAAGCTGACCAACGGCCTGGACCCGGAACACGACGTCTTCATGTCGGGACTGCTGTTAATCGACTGTGAGAAGTGGCGGGAGGAGGGAATCACGGAGCGGCTGCTGGAGGTTTCCCGGCGGGAGCTGCTGCTGGACCAGGAGACAATGAATATTGTCTTTGACCATAACCGATACCAGAAGCTGGACGCGAAGTACTGCGTCATCTACAAGCTGCTGAATACGTGCTTCCTTCCGGAGGAAAAAGAGGCGCTGCTGAGGCGTCAGGTCATCGTCCACTACCCCGGCGGCAACGAGTGGAAGCCCTGGAACAATCCAAGCTTGTGGGGCGGAGAGTTTTTCTGGGAGACCGCCCAAAAGACGGAGTTTTACCAGGACATTCTCCAGCGCGGCGGCGAGCAGACCATGGAGGCCCTGGAGAAAGAGCTGGAGCGGCACGACTCTGTGATGATCTACGGCGCGGGAGAGATCGGAATGCTGACGGCGAAGACGCTGCTCTCCCTTCACTGCCGGGCCCGGGTGACGGCCTTTCTGGTGAGCAGGCGGAGCGCCGGCAGTCCGGCCCGGCTGGATGTATGCGGTACGGAGATCCCCGTGCTGGAGGCCGCGGAGGCCGCCGTGGATGAGCGGACCCTGGTTATTGCCGCCGTCAGCAGTCTGTGGATGCGGGAGATCAAACGGAATATCCAGGGGCTGGGGTTCCGGCATGTGGTGTATATGACGCCGCTGCTGGAACGGGCACTGCGGGCCAACCGCTTTTATCTGGCGCAGGAGGTGGAATCGCTTACCAGGCATGTGCAGAAGCTGGAAAAGGAGATGAACGGCCTGTACGCGCTGCTGAACACCGCGACGGATATTACCCGCTGCCGGCCGGCCGCCGGGGAGCTGGCCAAGGTCCAGCAGGCGAATATCCTGCTGCTGGACATATTCCACGCGATCTGCCGGCGCGAGGGAATCGCCTATTGGCTGGATTGGGGGACGCTGCTGGGCGCGGTGCGCCACGGCGGGTTTATCCCCTGGGACGACGATATTGACGTTGCCATGATGCGGGAGGAATACGACCGGATGCTGCCGCTCCTGCGGCGGTACCTGGAGCCCTGGGGGTTTGTAATCAGCGAGGGACGGGGGTACTTAAATCAGGTGATCCGGATTGACCTGGAGGGATACCCGGCGACGCTGGACATATGGCCCTATGATTTTTCCGAGGTGGACGTGGGCGATCCCGACGCCCGGGAAGACCTGCGGGAGAAGATCCATCTCTGCCACAAGGCGTTTTTTAACAGGTACGCCGCGAATTATTCCAAGGGAAAGCTGAAGGTATTCCCCAGGAACCGGATTGAGGAGATCCGCCTTGAGGTTCTGGGCGGCTGCGATCCCTCCCGGCGCAGATCGATTCACGGCGGCATTGAGGCCATCACCTACGAAGAACCCAGCATTTTCGCTGTGGAGGACGTGTTTCCGCTCCGGCCCATCCGGTGGGAGGGACGGGAGACCTTCGCGCCAAACCGCGCGGAGCAGTATCTGACGGTCATATACGGCGACTATATGTCGTACCCAAAGATGAAGGTCGGCGGGCACAACAATATTATGCGCCATAAAAACTATGACTTTGACTGGGAGATCAAGCTCCTGACCGATGTGAAGCTGAGCCTGGAGAGCGGCGCCGCGCCGGGAAAGGATGAGGGGAAGAGATGAGGACAATTGGAGTGATTCCAGCGCGTTTTGAGTCCAGCAGGTTTCCCGGAAAGCCGCTGGCGGATATTCTGGGGCGTCCCATGATCTGGTGGGTCTACCAGCAATGCCTGAAGGTGGAGGAGCTGGACCGGGTGATAGTGGCGACGGACGACCCGCGGATCGGCGAGGCGTGCGGCGGATACGGCATGGACTGGCTCATGACCTCCAAGGACTGTGCCACCGGCAGCGACCGGGTGGCGGAGGCCGCGGAAAAGATAGAGGGGGATCTGTTTGTCAACATTCAGGGCGATGAGCCGGTGATTCCGCCGCAGATGATACAGGAGGTCATCGGCATTTTCTCCGACGAGAGCGTCTGCTTTGGCACGTTGAAAACCAGAATTCAGGATATGGAGGAAATTCAGGCTGCCAGCACAGTCAAGGTGGTGACGGACCGCCTCGGCGACGCGCTGTATTTTTCCCGCTCCCCCATTCCCTCCAATATCAAGGACGGCTTTCGGGCGGAGGTCTTCCGCCACGTGGGCATTTACGCGTACAGAAGGGAGTTTCTGCTGAAATTTCACGCCATGCCCCAGACGGAGCTGGAGCTGGGCGAGGGAATTGAGCCCCTGCGCGCGATGGAAAACGGCTGCCGGGTGCGGGTGGCCGAGACGCGGCACTCCTCCATTGGGGTGGATTATCCGGAGCACATCGCGCGGGTGACGCAGTACCTTGCGGACAGAGGCGCCCTATGAAGAACATTGCGCTTCTTGACTGCACCTTGCGGGACGGCGGCTATCTGGTTGACAAGACCTTTGGAGAGAGCGTCATCCACAGCGTCACGCAGGGCTTGGCGGCGGCGGGACTGGAGATCATCGAGATCGGCTTCCTCCAGGATGAGGGTGCCGGAGAGGGGAAGACGGTTTACCGGAGTGCCTCGGACGCGGAGCAGTATATTCCCCGGGAGAAAGGGGAGACGATGTACACGGTTCTGGCGGATTACAGCAGATATTCCATTTCTCTGCTGGAGCCGTATACCGGGCGCTCCTTTGACGCGGTGCGGGCCTGCTTTTTTAAAAAGGAGAGAAAAGAGGTTCTCCATTTTTTCCGGGAAATTCAGGAGAAGGGGTACCGCCTCTTTGTGCAGCCGGTGGATGTGCTGGGCTATACGGACCGGGAGCTCTTGGAGCTGCTGGAGGACGTCAACCAGCTGGAACCCTTTTGCTTTTCCATTGTCGACACATTTGGCTCCATGTATGAGGAGGATTTGAGCCGGGTGTTCAGCCTTGTTCACCACAACCTGGCTCCCGCCAGCAGAATCGGCTTTCACTCCCACAATAATTTGCAGATGAGCAGCGCGCTTTCCCAGAAGCTGATTCAATTGGCCGCCGGAAAGAGGCGCGTCGTCATTGACGGGACGCTGGCCGGAATGGGACGGGGCGCTGGCAATCTGCCCACAGAGCTGATTGTGCAATTCCTGAACTCCAAATGCGGCTGCCGCTATGATTTGGACTGCCTGCTGGATTTGATTGACAGCGAGATCGGCCAGATGCGGGCCCGGGCCGAGTGGGGCTACAACACGCCCTATTTCATCGCGGGCAGCTTCAACGCCCATGTCAATAACGTCTCTTACCTGCTGAAGAAAAACAGCGTCACCTCAAAGGGAATCCGGTACGTGTTGAATTCGCTGCCGGAGGAAACGCGCAAGCGGTATGACTATGCCCTGCTGGAGCGCACGTATCTTGACTATTTGTCCTTTGACGTCGACGACAATGACGGCTTTCAGCGCCTTCGCCAGGCGTTTATGGGCAGAACCGTATTGATGATTGCGCCCGGGCGCTCCGCGTCGGAGGGAAAGGACGCCATTTTGGAATTTATCTCCAAAGAGGCGCCGCTGGTGGTCTCCATCAACTATCTTCTGCGGGACCTTCCGGCCGATTATCTCTATATGAGCAATTTAAAGCGGTACAGGCGGTGGATGCACGAGAGGCACGCGGAGAGCGTTCCTATGATCGTGACGTCCAACATCCAAAAGGACATAGAGACGGAGGCCACCGTGATTTCCCTGTCCAGGCTGATGAAATGCGGATGGCAGCACATGGACAACTCGGCGATTCTTCTGCTGCGGCTGCTGGATCAGCTGGAGGTCAGGGAGATTGCCGTGGCGGGCCTGGACGGATACTCCTACGGGGGCAATTACGCGGAGACCGTGATGGAGAATCTGAAAGACCACGCGGTTATCCGGGAATTGAACGCGGAGATTGAGAGCATGCTGATGGATTTCAGGGACACAAAAAGAGGCGGACTGGACGTTCATTTCCTGACAGAGAGCAGATTTTCGCACATTTTCCAGCGGAGCTGAGCTGGTTTTCGGACGTCCGTCCAAAATTCACAGCGACAGGAGCGGCATTATGAAAGCATTGATTTTGAATTCTGGCATGGGTACCCGCATGGCGCCTCTGACAGACCGCCAGCCGAAATGTCTCACGGAGATCTCCCCCCGGGAGACGATTCTCAGCCGTCAGCTGCGGATGCTGTCTGAGGCGGGAGTCACCGAAATTGTCATCACCACAGGGCCTTTCGACTGTGTGGTAGAGCAGTACTGCAAGAATCTGGAACTGCCGGTGAGCATCACGTTTGTCAAAAATCCGGACTACCGGGAGACCAATTACATCTACTCCATCTACCTTGCAAGAGAGTATCTGACAGGGGATATTCTCCTGCTGCACGGCGATTTGGTGCTGGAAAACGCCGTGCTGGACGCGGTGCTGGAAAGCGGCGGCAGCTGCGCGGCGGTGAGTTCCACCGTCGCGCTTCCCCAGAAGGATTTCAAGGCGGTTCTGCGGGACGGCCTGATTACAAAGATTGGCGTGGAGTTTTTTACCGACGCGGTGGCCGCCCAGCCGCTGTATTTGCTGCGGGAAAAGGAGTGGAGGGTCTGGCTGGCTGAGATCGCCGCCCTCTGTGAGGCGGGCGAGGTCAAGGGCTACGCGGAGGCGGCGTTCAACCGGGTGTCCGCCCAATGCCCCCTGCGCCCGCTGGATATTCGGAACATGCTCTGCGCCGAGGTGGACAACCCGGAGGATCTGGCCGTTGTGTCCCACCGCCTGCGGGAGGTGGAGAGCCGGACGGTGTACATGTGCTTTTCCACGGATATGCTCCACAGCGGGCACATTTCCATTATCAGGAAGGCGCAGCGCCTGGGAAGGCTCATCGTCGGCGTTCTCTCCGATGAGGCGGTGGCCAGCTATAAGCGGTTTCCGCTGCTGCCCTTTGAGGAGCGGCGGGCCATGTTTGAGAGCATTACCGGCGTGTATCAGGTGGTGGAGCAGCGGACCCTGAGCTATCGGGAAAATCTGGAGGCCTATCACCCCGCGTATTTGGTTCATGGCGACGACTGGGTCGACGGCTTTCAAAAGCCGGTTCGGGACGAGGCCATCTCCGTATTGGCCTCCTACGGCGGACAGCTGGTGGAGTTTCCCTACGCCCGCAATGAGAAATACCGGGCCCTGGAGGACCGCGCCCGGGCGGATCTGTCGCTGCCGGACATCCGCCGGGCAAGGCTGCGGAAGATGATTGCCATGAAGGGGACGGTTTCCGCCCTGGAGGCCCACAACGGCATTACCGGCTTAATCGCGGAGAAGACGGTGGTGTATCAAAACGGAGGGGCCCGGCAGTTTGACGCCATGTGGGTCAGCTCCCTCTGCGACTCCACGGCCAAGGGCAAGCCGGACATGGAGCTGGTGGATATGACCTCCCGCTTTCGCACCATTGACGACATTTTGGAGGTCACCACAAAGCCGATTATTTTCGACGGGGACACCGGGGGGCTGACAGAGCATTTTGTGTACACCGTCCGGTCGCTGGAGCGGATGGGCGTCTCCATGGTGATTATAGAGGATAAGATTGGCTTGAAGAAGAACTCTCTTTTCGGAAAAGAGGCCAATCAGACACAGGATTCCATTGAGAATTTCTCCGCCAAAATTGCCGCCGGCAAGCGGGCGCAGAAGACCCGGGACTTTATGATCTGCGCCAGAATCGAAAGCCTGATTCTGGAGCGGGGCATGGAGGACGCGCTTCGGCGGGCCTTCGCCTTTCGGGAGGCCGGGGCGGACGCCATTATGATTCACAGCCGCAGGAGCGACCCCGCCGAGATTTTCGAGTTTGTGGAGAGATTCCGCGGGGAGGACCGGACGACGCCGCTGGTGCTGGTGCCCACCGCCTTCCGCGACGTCACGGAGGAGGAGTGGAAGCAAAGAGGCGTCAACATTGTCATCTACGCCAACCAGCTGACCCGGTCCGGATTTCCGGCCATGCGGAGAGCGGCGGAACTGATTTTGGAGCATGGCCGCGCGCGGGAGTGCGACGAGATCTGTATGCCGATTCAGGATATTATCACTCTGATTCCGGAGGAGCTTTGACGGATGGTACAGACGGTATTGACGCCGGAGCAGAATTATCAGGCGCTGGACCGGTATATCCGGGAGCGGATGGGGCGCCGGATTTTTCTGGTCCACGGTCGTTCCTTTCCCCGAACAAAGGCGGGCGCGCATCTGCGGGACTTCGCGGAGCGGCAGGGCATCGCGCTGGTCTCCTTTACGGACTTCTCCCCCAATCCCCAGTATGAGGCGGTGATTCAGGGGGTGGAGCGCTTCCGGCGAACGGGCTGCGATTCCATCATCGCCGCCGGCGGCGGCAGCGCCATGGATACCGCCAAATGCGTGAAGCTGTGGGCGAATCTGGCTCCCGGGGAGAACTGCCTGAGACAGGAGATTGTCCCCAATCAAATTCCCCTTCTGGCGATACCCACCACGGCCGGCAGCGGCAGCGAGGCCACCCGGTTTGCGGTGATCTATTACGGCGGGGAAAAACAGTCGATTGCCCACGAGAGCTGCCTTCCCTCCGCGGTGCTGCTAGACCCCTCCGCTTTGGGGACGCTGCCGGATTACCACCGGAAGTCCGCCATGCTGGACGCGCTGTGCCATGGGGTTGAGTCCTTTTGGTCGGTGCGCTCGAGCCAGGAGAGCAGAGACTATTCTGAAGCGGCCATTCGCGGCGTTCTCCGGCATTTGGACGGGTATCTTGACAACCGGGAGAACGGATGGGAGGGCATGCTTCAGGCGGCGCATTTGGCGGGAAAGGCCATCAATATTGCCCAGACCACCGCGGGACACGCCATGAGCTACAAGCTCACCAGCCTGTACGGCATCGCCCATGGACACGCGGCGGCGCTGTGCGTTGCACGGCTGTGGCCCTGCATGCTGGAGCATCCGGAGCGGTGGAGGGACCCCAGAGGAGAGGGATACCGGGAGGAGATGCTTGCCCGCCTCGGGGCCGCTATGGGCCGGAATACGCCCCAAGGGGGGGCGGAGGCGTTCCAGGAGATTCTCCGGCGGATGGACCTGACGGCTCCGGTATGTACGCGGGAGGAGCTCCGGCGGCTGGTGCTTGCCGTGAATCCCGTGCGGCTGGGGAATCACCCGGTTTCCCTTGACGCCGCGGACATGGAAGCGCTGTATGGAAGCTTTTTGGCATGCGGCGGCGGCCGCGATGACTGATGGATTGATTTGAGGGTGGAGGACTATGAACGCGGAAACTTTTACGAAGATATTGGGCGCGGATTTCTACACCGGCGTGCCGGACTCGCAGCTGCGCCCGCTGTGCGACTGCCTGATGCGTGTCTACGGGACGGACCCCCGCCGCCATGTCATCGCCGCCAATGAGGGGAACGCCGCCGCCCTGGCGGCTGGATACCATCTGGCCACGGGGAAAACTGCCGTGGTATATTTGCAGAACTCCGGAGAGGGAAATCTCATCAACCCGCTGGCGTCGCTGCTGCACCGGTATGTGTATGGAATCCCCGTGCTGTTTGTAGTGGGATGGCGGGGAGAGCCGGGCGTGCACGACGAGCCCCAGCACCGCTACCAGGGCATTGTGACCCAAAAGCTGCTGGAGGATCTGGAGGTCCGCTCCTTTGTCGTTGACTCGGAGACCACAGAGGAGGAGGTCAGGCGGGCTATGACGGAATTCAGGCCGCTGCTGGCTGAGGGGGGAAGCGCCGCCTTTGTGATTCGTAAAAACGCTCTGACCGGCGAGGGCGGCGCGGTTTATCAAAATGGCTATGAGATGAACCGGGAGGCGGTGATCCAGCGCATTGTCCAGGCCGCCGGGGGAGATGTAATCGTCTCCACCACCGGCAAGGCCAGCCGTGAGCTGTTTGAGTGCCGGGCCGCCCAAGGGCGGGACCACAGCCGGGATTTTCTGACGGTGGGCTCCATGGGCCACGCGTCCTCCATCGCCATGGGGATCGCGCTGCAGCGCCCGGAGGCCAGGGTGTGGTGCCTGGACGGCGATGGCGCCCTGCTGATGCACATGGGCGCCATGGCGGTCATCGGCGCCGCCCGGCCCAAAAATCTGGTGCATGTTGTGATCAACAACGCCGCGCATGAGACGGTAGGCGGTATGCCGACTGCGGCGGGCGGGACAGACCTTCCGGGCGTTTCCAGATGCTGCGGCTACCCGACGGCGCTGACGGCGAAAACCTTCCCGGAGCTGGAATGCGCCCTGGCGAGGATACAGGGTGAGCGTGAGCTGAGCTTTTTGGAGGTAAAGTGCGCCATCGGCTCCCGCGGGGATTTGGGGCGGCCGGCCTCCACCCCGCAGGAGAATAAGCGGGCGTTTATGGAGTATCTCAAAAGCCTCTGAATGAGCGCGTATTTCCGCTTGAAGTCCCCCGCCTCTGCCTGGGCTCCGCGGCCTTCCCTCATCCGGCGTTCCAAACCCGCATGTCCGGCGCCGAGCGCTTTTGGACAGTATGAAAGGGCAGATGCCGGTTAAGACATCTGCCCCGCAGCCGCCCCTGGTACGCGCAGTACCAGGGGCGGCTTTTCAGAGATTTAAGACGGGTTTATTGTAGCGTGGGCGATACAAAGTGTCAATATAAGCCCTGCGTTTGTGAGCGCTGGCGGCATGGCCAGCTAGTGGACGGGCTCATGTTTCTCCCAGATTTGCGCCCAAAACCAAACGGGACTTTGCTCCGGTGTGCAAGAAGCGGTCGAGACCGATTTTAGGAATGATGCTGCGGACACGCAAGGAAGGGGGTGTCTGCGGGGGGAACCTCAGCGGGGTCCCCCCCTGCGGGATTTCAATCAGCCCGCCGCAGCGTCCCGCCTTTGCCAACGGCAAAGGCGGGGGTCACCAAAAAGAGAGACAGGCAATGCCTGTCTCTCTTTTTGGACAAAGGCGGCAAAATCGATCTCCCCGACAGGTGTTCGATTCTGTTTTTGCGCCCAAGACAAACCCGACAGTAATGCTTTCGAGTAAAATGTGCATTTATTTTTGAGAAATCCAGATGTGGATTTTTGAAAAAGGAACGCACATAACTCATCAAAGCTGCGGCCTTCTTATTTTTGAAAGGAAATTGTTTTCGCAGAATAATTCAGCATATATTATCCATTATCCGTGTCAGAGGCACCTGTTTCCTCAGCGACTACTCCCTCGATCATATCGGTTACCACCTGATTAAGCTGGGCTGCATTCTGGGATGTAATCACAGGAACACCAGTCTGCGTTTCCACAGCCTTGCGTGCATCCCCAGCCACTTTGCCGCCCGCACGCGCTATCTCAACATTTTCTGCAAATGTTTCAGGCTCTTTTTGTTTCGAGATCTCTGTGGTGGTCGCTTCGGCCAGCATATTCAAGACCAACTCCAGCGTGGTCATATTATCACGGAGATTCTCTTTTTTCAAACCTTTGAGACGTTTATACTGCCTGGTTGTCATACCGGACCATGCGCGGGAGATCTCATCGGTCAGGATGGCATATTCGATACCCTGTTGAACGCCACGGGCATCCCATTCATCAGTCAGCTCTTTACGCACCTGGATCGCCTGGAGCCGCTGGTTGATCCATTCACGGCTGTATCCTTTTCTCTGATAGGTTTCCAAGGCCCGTTCAATGGTCAGCTCAGGATCGATGGTTTCTTCTATACGCTCCCGGCCAACTTGAGCCAGCCACATTTTGAACGGTTCTGCCTTGGGAGAAGGAATGGACTGGATGATGCGCAGAAGCTGCTCGGTATCAGCTACATCGGTCAGCCGCTTTTTGCCGTCAGCCGCTGTCATCTTCAAACCGTGACAATTTGTCACGGTTTTATTGCCTTCCTCTCGCATCCGCTGTTTTAGCTTGCGCCAATAAGCGGCAGGATCTTTACTGTCTGTCAGAACGGCTATCACATCTACGACTGAGAAGAACCATTCTTCCTTCTCCTCATCCCATGCGGTGCGGATACGCTTATCCTCAAAGAGCTGGATCTTATCATTTTGTCCCATCGATTCCAGCCTCCTCTCCATCATGCCGCTCCAGGGTGATCCCATACTGCTTCAGCAGTTCCAGGGCCTTTGCCATGCCCTCATCAGTGAAAGAGGCGGACTTGCTTCGGTTCCCGGCATTGACCAGCCCCTCATCCGTCAGTTCATTCAAAATACCGAAATCATACCCTTTCCAGGTCCGGCGGATTTGAAGACGAAACCCAGGACGGTCATGCTTTTCGTGGAGATCTGGAACGAGGCGCTCTTCCCAGGAGGTGAGATACATCAGCATCAGCATCAGAGTCAGATCCTTGACTGTATCTTTGTCCATCTGTTTGTCCTCCACGGGTAAGCCTTTGCTGTAATTATAACATAGTGAAGGCGCTGTGTCTACTCAAAGAGTTCAACAAGAGCAGATAAAAGTTCCAGAACAGGGTCAGGCACATCGTCCGCCGATCCCATATCCTGAATCTCTCCATTGGAGTATTCCACATGGACGTTCCACAGCGGGGATTCCGCATCCTCCGGATCGACATCGGCAGGGCCGCAATAATCCTCTCCCCACCAGAAAATCTCCAGTGTGTGTACCGTCCACTTCAGGAGCTTTGCCAGGATTTTGGGCGGCGGCGATACTGTCTGAGATGCGCCATCCTGCTGGATGCGGACAATGGCTGGCGGTGTCTGGCTGACCTGATAGCTTTCTTTGACGTACATCAGGTCGCCATAGGGATCGCAGATCTCGCCATCGATGTTCAGCTTCAGCGTTTGGATGGACAGCTCCTGCTTTTTCTGGTTTCGCGCCTGGCGGGGAAATCGCTGCGCATAGACCATACAGGCCAGGGACTTCACCTCTGGCCGGCGGTCGTGGGTTCGATTTTTCAGCCACGTCATCTCGCTCTCGCTCAGGCGGCGCAACGGCAGATTTTCCAAACGGCGGAGCGTCATCTCCTCTGCCTGCCGCGCTGGTGAGAGGCGGGAACAGGCTTTGCAGATATGCGCCGCATGACCCCTGCCGCTGAAGCTCTCGTTGGACTTCCGCATCCCGCAGACCTTGCAGAAATGCCCCGGAAGTTTTTTCTTCGCCATCCTCATCGCCTCCGCTGCCGTTACTATAACATGGATCGGCTGTGTTGTCGAGGGCCAGGCTTTCGTGGATACGCTCACGGATATTTCCGGCCAGTTCCAGCTTCGACCAGCCGAACTGCCCAGCCGCTTTGATATACCATGCCCGCTCCTGGGGAGTCAGTTCCGCCTCCAGGATGACCACATTTTGAGTCCAGCCGATGGTCATGGCCTCAGCCAGCACTTCCGGTGTGCTCTCATAGGTACGATAGAACTCCCGCATCCGGCGCAGGTTCCGGGGGGAGAAGCCGGAAGTGTCAGGGTATGCGCCGCACAGATACTCCGCCGCGGCAACAGCGGCGCCTTTCTCTGGCCTGTCGCTGACCAGCCGGCCAATCTCACAGTACAGTTCCATCTGGGGCAGGTCTGCCGTCATCAACGTATCCAGCGCCGCGAACATGGCGCTGTAGTCAACAGGTTTTCTGACGTTCATTCTGGTTTCTCCTTTCCGGCGCGGGTGCGCCTGTTTTTTTTATTCTCTGGAGTTTGAAATCGCCAACGAGCAAGCCCTCGATCCCCCGAAAGCTTGCTCCTTAGCGATATCAGGTCATGCCGTCGTCACTCCCATTGCAGCTCCACCATCTGTTCCCACTGGATGATGAAGCGGTTATCCACAACACGGTTTTGGTGGTAGTGGCCCAGGAACCAGCAATCGAATTGGCACCGCCGCTTGACCATCTGGAGGAAGTCCGTCAGCCGGTCCGGGGTGTAGCTTTGATCCAGCTTCTGCTG
>CAJUDV010000028.1 GCA_910585385.1 uncultured Oscillibacter sp.
AAGGACACCATGAAGCGCAAGCAGTTCATCAAGGGCACGGAGCAGATCGCCCAGGAGGGCGCCATCCAGATCTTCAAGCTCCCCGGCGCGGGCATGGAGGAGGTCATCGTGGGCGTGGTGGGCACGCTGCAGTTTGACGTGTTTGAGTACCGGATGAAGGCCGAGTACGGCGTGGACCTCTATATGACAGGCCTGCCCTACGACCACCTGCGGCTCATCACCGCCTGCCCCTGCAAGGTGGAGGACCTGGTGCTGTGCACCGGCTCCGCCATCCTGGAGGACTTCCGGGAGAGGCTGCTGGTGGCCTTCGGCGGCGAGTGGAGCGTGGGGTTCCTCACCAAGCACAACCCCGGACTGGAACTGGCGGACTCCCTGTCCGTGTAAAACGAGGGGGAAGGCGCTGTGAAGCACATCCTAATTGTGGAGGACGACATCGCCCTGGGAGACGGCGTCCGGCTGGCCCTCCAGCACCCGGAGCTGGAGGCCGTCCTCTGCCGCACCCTGGCCCAGGCCCGGGCGGCCATGGAGGGCCAGGCCTTTGACCTGGCGGTCCTGGACGTCAACCTGCCCGACGGCAGCGGGCTGGAACTGCTGCGGCAGATCCGGCGCTCCTCGGCCCTGCCCATCGTCCTCCTCACCGCCAACGACATGGAGACGGACATCGTCGCCGGACTGGAGTCCGGCGCGGACGACTATATCACCAAGCCCTTCTCCCTGGCGGTGCTGCGGGCCCGGGTCAACGCCCAGCTGCGCCGTGGAGAACCGGCCAGAGCCCCGGCGGACCGGGTGGACCTCCCCCCCTTCTCCTTCGACTTCGGGCGGATGGAGTTCCGGAAAAACGGCGCGCCGGTGGAGCTGAGCAAGACGGAGCAGAAACTCCTGCGGCTGCTGGTGGAAAACCGGGGCCAAACCCTGACCCGGGCCGTCCTGGTGGACCGGATCTGGACCGACGGAGCGGAGTACGTGGACGAAAATGCCCTCTCCGTCACGGTGAAGCGGCTGCGGGACAAGCTGGAGGACGTCCCCTCCAAACCCCGGTATCTCAAGACCGTCTACGGTCTGGGATACGCCTGGAAGGCGGAGGAGTGAATCCGGAATTGGTTAGAGTGGGTTGGAATCCGTCCAGCGTCCACCGGACGCCCGAATTCCTCATTCTCAAAGGCTGTTTTTGGCGGGGAGGGGGACGCGAACCGTGGTTGATTTGAGTTTGAAGGCCTTGCCGCTTCTGGCGCTGGCATTGGCGGCGGGGCTGGTCTTGTGGAACCACATCCGCCTCCGCCGGACTTTCAGGCGCCTGGAGGATATGCTGGACAGGGCCCTTCAGGGCCAGTTCCGGGAGGAGGTCTTTGACGAGAGCCGCCTCTCCGCCGTGGAGGCCCGGCTGGCCCAGTATCTGGCCGTCTCCGCCGCCGGAGCCAGAGAGCTGAAGGAGGAGAAGGACAAGATCAAATCCCTGATCGCCGACATCTCCCACCAGACCAAGACCCCCGTGTCCAACGTGCTGCTGTACGCGCAGCTTCTGGGGGAGCAGCCCCTCTCTCCGGAGGGGCTGGACTGCTTGGCCGCCCTGGAAGGACAGACGGAAAAGCTCCGCTCCCTCATCGAGGCCCTGGTAAAGACCTCTCGTCTGGAGACCGGCGTGCTGGCCCTGCATCCCCGTCCGGCGGCCCTGGCTCCGATGCTGGAGGACTGCGCCGCCCAGTTCGCCCCCCGGGCGGCGGAGAAGGGCGTGGCCCTGTCCCTGGTACCGGCAGGAGACAACACCGCGGTGTTTGACCCCAAGTGGACGGCGGAGGCGCTATGCAACCTGCTGGACAACGCGGTGAAATACACGCCCCCGGGCGGCGCCATCACCCTCCAGGCCGTCTCCTACGAGCTGTTCTGCCGGATCAATGTCGCAGACACCGGCCCCGGCGTCCCCGAGGAGGAGCAGTCAAAAATCTTCCGGCGGTTCTACCGCTCCTCCGCCGCCCGGGACGCCGAGGGCGTGGGTATCGGCCTGTACCTGGCCCGGCAGATCGCCGAGGGACAGGGCGGCTATATCCGGGTATTCTCCAAACCGGGAAGGGGCGCCAAATTCTCCCTGTTCCTGCCAAAGACACAGGCGCATGCCGAGGTCCCCTGCCAATAGGCCAATCATTTTGGAGGGCGTTCACGCCTGAATATCTGCGGGAATCCCGGCGGATTTCCGAATTTTCTGACCCAGCGCAGCGAAAATTGACGGCGCAAAAATGCTCACGGGGATTTCATCAGTGTTTTCTTAACTTCCATCATAAACCGCCGATATAAAAAATAAGGTTGCAGATTCTCCCAAAGGAACCGGTAACTGCCGTGTTTCCCACCATCAGCCGACAGGTGAACAGGAGGTTATGTTATGACAGTCACGCAGATAGCGCAAAATCAGCAGCAGCGGCGGATTGGCGAGATCTCCCGGAGAACGCAGGGCAAGCCCCATGTCAACCCCTACGGCACGCCCGGCATGAGCTTGAACGGCGCAGGCGATTATCGGAACATTGTCCCAGTGGACGAGAACATAGCGCAGCGGGTCAAGCAGATCGCTCTCGACCACATGAAAAACGGCTACGGGGTCAGCGACGGCGAGGACATCAGCCGGGTCATCCGGGACTACGCCATGTCCCTGCCGCCCGATCAGCGGCTCAGCGCGTCCTGGACGCTGAATGAAATATTCCACAGGGAGGCCGTCCGGCTGGGCGAGTACGTCCACCGGCAAGACCCCGGCTGGGATTGGGGCAAGCCCTTTGATACAAGCATTTTAGACGGCTACCGGCAGGGTGTGGATATAGAGATATAATATGGGACACTTTGTCCCATCGCTGGGGCGGCACGTTCGCGGTGCCGCCCCTTTTTTGTCCGGCGGCATCCCTGCCGATGCTTCCAACGAGGTCTATGTTACAGTCAACGCAGTTGAAAACCGATAACGGTTTTCAAGGCAGGAGGAAGCCGCCTGTATTCAAACCTCACTCAGCTGTTCTCCTCACACCATTTTGCCATCTCCGCAATCAATTCCAGCGGAAGCGGCTTATTATATGGGAGCTGGATCGTGCCTTTGCTGGTTTTGTACTCCGTCAGCCGCCCGGCAAACGCCTCCACGGCCTCCGGGCCGGGGTACAGGCCGATGTGCCGCTTGAACGCCGCGAACTGAATCAGGTTCCGGCCCTTCCAGTAGGTGGGCATACTCCAGGAGATCTTTTTCCTGGCCTCCGGGACGCTGGCCCTGATGGCGGCGTTCACCTGCCGCAGATACTCCCGCGCTGCCTCCGGCTGGGCGGCGATATACTCCTCAATCGTCGCCGGAGGCTCCCCGCAGTAGTGACTCTGCTCCGCATTTTTGAATGACCGTCCGCACTTTGGACACACCCACATAGCCGTTTCCTCCTGCCCCCGGAGAATCTTCTCCATTGGCTTTCCCTTCGCCAGCTCGTCAATCAGCTTGTCCAGGTATCGGATTTCCCGCATGAGAGGGTCCTCGACCTCCTCCACCCGAACGCCGCAGACGGCGCCTTTAATCAGCGTCCGGTTCGGGTTGAGCCGGGGCGCGCCGCGGAAAAAGTCCCCATAGCGGAGGTCAGCGGACCGGAACGCCTCCAGCTGCGCCGGGCTGTACCCCGTCAGCCAGCAGATGACCTCCTCCACCTCAGCCTTTGTCCGGCCCTTTCTGCCGGCTTTGTCCAGCAAAAGCCCATACACTTTCCCAAAATCCATCTGAAACACTCTGTCGTTGTTCATACGCCGCACACTCCTGACAATGATATACCATTTTACCACACATCCTATCGTTTCGCAAAGAGCGGGGCCGTCGCCAAAGCCGTAGGGGTGGCCGGCGGCGTCGCCGGTTCTGCACTTCCCCAGTGGCGGAGAATCCACGGAATTGCAGAATCTACCGGTGAACCGTAAAGCACGCCTCCTTCTCGCAATAGGGCACAAGGCTCTCGGACACCTGTATATCCACCAGATGCAGAGTATCCTGAATGCGGACCATCTTCACCTGATCAGGGTCAACACGCGGGCAAGTGTGGATCGCCGCCCGCAGAGCCTCCTCCTCGCTCTCCAAAACGGCCGGAATCTTGCAAAAACGCAGAGCGCCGGCAGCGATGCAGTTTGTATAAGTGGCAGTCAGATCGATGTCGTCAAACAGCGCCCTGGTGATAAAATCCGCGCTTCCAACTCCGGAGGCGTTGTGATGCGTTCCCTCTGTCAGCGAGAGCGCCACGATGTTGGTGATGGCAGGGCCGGAGAAACAGGAACTGACGCCCAGCGCGGACCGTCCGGTGATATTGGGGTCCATGCCCGCGCCGGTAATGTCCTTGCCGATCCGCTCCACCACCAAAACGTCAATGTGCGGAAAGCACAGCCGGGGCATCAAACGCTTGCTGAGCGCCAGGAGCTCCGGCTCCTGGTCCAGGAATCTCTCTCCCGGCGTCACATGGACAGCGTATACGTGCTCGTGGGCATTTTCGATTATCCCCACCCCAAAGGGGACGCGGCGCCTCTCCAGCACGGTCGAGGCCACAGACGGGATCACCGTGGCAAAATTCCCCAGCCCCTCCCTGTGTACACGGGCACAGCCATTGTGCTTTCCAAGGCCGATCGCCAGCATCTTGCAGTAACCGCTCTCAATTGGGCCGTCAAAATCTGTGTGCGCTTTGATCCGGACGATGGGGACGATATAATCGGCCTGAGACGCCTCATAGTCCATGTGAACCGGGATTCCCTCGCCGCTCACTCCAATGACAACAGTCTCCATGTTTGACCGGATCGGAACGCCCATCGCCTCCTCCGTCACGCCGTATCCCTCAATAATCTTTCGCTGCTCCTCTGCCACGCCTCCCCCGTGGCTGCCCATAGAGGGAACTATGTAGGGCCTGGTTCCCTGTTCCAGCAGGTGGTCGATGGCAGCCTTTACCACCTCCGCCAGCCGGCAGATGCCGCGGCTGCCAACCAGCACCGCGACGCTGGCCCCAGCCTCCAGCCGCGCGGCGGGCTCCCCCCTCAGCCGTTCCCGGGTGCAGGCATAGACGTCCTCCACGTGCTGGTCTGGAAAATTCTGTGTGACATGGATCATGCGGGGCAGGCGAATGCGCCGCGCCTCCTGTGGGAGAAGTGACATCTTCATTTCCTCCTTATTCAGTAAAACCGCGGCAGGCACGTACGAAGCGTGCCTGCCGCACAGGATCTGCGGACGGGGGACAGTTCCCCGCCGCGTTCAGCAGAATTAGAAGCTGTACCAATAGTCGAAGTGCGTGTATGGGGGAGAAAATTTTTTGGCTGGCAAGGAAGAAACGCGCAGGAATCCTGGCGGATTTCAAGCGTTGCTGACGCCGTCCAGCCGGAAAATTTTCCGTCCAGACGCGTGCTTCCGCCTATTGGTACAGCTTCTTAAATCAGCGCCAGGCTGATGGCCGGCACGAAGGTAATCACCAGCAGCGCAATGATAAATGCTATAATAAACGGGATTGCGTGCTTTGCGATGGTCGGCACCGGAAGCTTCGTCATAGAACTCGCCACATACAGGTTCAGGCCGATTGGCGGCGTCACAAAACCGATGGCCAGGTTGACGATCATGATGACGCCAAAGTGAATTCCAGAGACGCCGAAAGCGGTGACCGCGTTGATAAAGATGGGCGCCAGGATCAAAATAGCCGGCGTGGTATCCATCAGCGCGCCCACAATCAGCAAGAACAGATTCAGAGCCAGCAGCAGCAGTACCTTGGAGGCAAAGGAGGAGCTGATCATCTGCGCCACGGCCTGCGGCACATTGGAGAAGGTCAGCACCCGGCCAAACACGGTGGCAAAGGCCACCACGGCCATGATGGGAGCCACTGTCCCCACAGCCTCCGCGTAAATAGCAAACAAATCCTTAAATGTCACGGTTCTGTAAATGACCATGCTCACCAGAATCGCGTATACCACGGAGATTCCCGCGGCTTCCGTAGGCGTTACAATTCCGCTGTAAATGCCGCCCAGAATGATAACCGGCGTCAGCAGGGCAAAGATGCTGTCCCGCAGAATGCCGCCCAGTCCTTTTGCCCGCAGGCGCTCCGTATTCTCCCGCAGCTTTTCCCTGTCCTCGCCGTGGGTCTTGCAGTAGTACACGGCGTAGGCAATCAGCGCCAGGGCGATCAGGCATCCGGGCAGCACGCCGGCGATGAAGAGATCACCCACAGACTCGCCGGTGGCCAGACCGTACATGATAAAGGGAATGCTGGGGGGAATGATGACGCCCAGTCCGCCGGCAGTGGTTACAAGCGCGGTGGTAAATTCCAGGCTGTATCCCAAATTGGTCAAAATGGGAATGCACATGGCGCCGACGGCCGCGACAGTCGCCGGAGAGGATCCGGAAATCGCGCCATAGAACAGACAGGTGACAATTACCGTGATGGGCAATCCCGCCGGCAGCATTCCCAGAAAGTAGGCGAAAAAGTCAAACAGACGCTTGGAAATACCGCCCTTTGCCATCAGAACGCCGGAGATAATAAACAACGGCACCGCCAGCATCGACTGCACGTCAATGGCCGAAATAAAGTTTCGGACGCAATAGGTCGCCGTGGTCATCATCGTCGGGTCGACAATGGTGGAGAGTACGCAGGTAACCGCAATGCTGACGCCGATGGGAACGCCGATGGCCAGCAGCACGAAGAACACAACAAACAAAATGGTTACGGGATTCATAATGTTCCCTCCTTCGACTGCCTCCCCGCAGCCAGACGCGCCCTGACAGAGCGGTAATATTTTTGGATAATCCGAAATGCCGCCAGCAGCACGCCTACAAAGAAGGAGGCGTACACATACTGCATGGGCATCTGCAGCGCGGGGCTGGGCTGGGGATTGGAGATAAACTTCGCCAGAACCTCATAGCAGGGACGGATCATGTACAGCAGAAAGGCCAGATAGACGAGATCCTGGATTACAGTCAGCACCGGTTTGAGCCTGGGAACCGCAATTTCCAAAATGTCGATCTTCATGTTGCCGTTGTTCTTCACGGCAAGCCCCATTCCCACAAATACCGTCCAGATGAAGCAGTAGCGGGCCAACTCGTCGGACCATGCCAGAGAGGATTTCATCACATACCTGCAAAACACGCCCACAGCAATCAGAACCGTCACCGCACCCAGCATAATCGCGCCAATCAGCTCCTCAATATGCTCATCGAACCAAAACAATACTTTTTTCATATAGCCTCATATCACACGTCTCAATTGAGCCGGTCCGCAGTTCTCCGGCGGTAAGCCCGCCGTGGAGAAAAATTTATTCCAGTGTGTTTTCAAAGGCGGTCCAAACTTCGCTGGAGACAACTTCCTTAATATCGTCGATCACAGGCGCCGTGGCCTCCTTAAACTGCGCGCGCTCCTGGTCGGTGAGGTCGATCACCTCCAGGCCATGGTCCTGAATCAGCTGAATCTTCTCCGCATTGGAGGTCTCGGCGTACTCCTCGTTTCGGGCGAGACCCGCCTCGCACGCGGCGTCAAAAATCTCCCGCAGGTCATCGGGCAGGCTCTGGTAGAAATCATTATTCATGATCCACATGCCCACATAGCCCAGGTAATTGGTCCTGATGAAGAACTTCTGCTGCTCGTAGAATTTCTGCGCGGTAAACAGCTCCAGGGGATTATCCTGCGCTTCAACAGTCCCCTGCTGCAAGGCGGTGTAGACCTCATTATAGGCCAGCGGCGTGGGGTTGGCGCCCAGCAGCTCCCATGTCTTCATCTGGAAATTGTTCTCCTGGGTGCGGATAACCAGGTTTTTGCAGTCCGCGGGCGTATGGATAGGCTTCTTCGCGGAGAGCTGACGGAAAGAACTGTGGGTCAGCATAACCAGCCTGAAACCGGCGGCCTCGTGCTCGGCGTTGAGGGCGGCCAGGAAGTCCTTATCATAAATTGTCTTCTCCATGGCAGCCTCGTCCGCCCACACAAACGGAACGTCAAACACGGCGGAGCTGGGGACGAAGTTGGTCTGTGTACCAGAGCTGGTGAGCAGCATCGTCAGGTTGCCCTCCAGAACCGCCTCCGTCATCTCACGGTTGGCTCCCAGCTGGCTGTTGGGATATACGCTGACGTTAAACCGGCCGTTGCCGTTCTCCTCCAAATACTCCTTGATGGCCAGCGCACACTGGTGCTGAGCCAGATCCTCAGCGGCCGCATGCCCAATGGTCACTGTGTACACCGTCTCGCTGCCGGAATTCGCGTTGTCGGTACGATTGGAATCTGTCTCAGATCCGGAGCCGCCGCCGCATGCCGCTAGAGCGCACATCAGCGCCAAAGCGAGAACCAGCGCCACTATTTTTTTGATTTTCATCTCTTTTTCTCCTTTAGATAAATTTTAGATCAACAGCCCGTGCTGGAAATCCCCGATCTTCCGCTGGGATGCCGTGCCCGTGTGATTTTCCACATGACCCCCTTCGCCTGTGGTTTCATTTAATAAAACTTAATTTTATTTTATGAACTAATGGTAACAGACTCCACAACGTCTGTCAACAGCAAAAGTTAAAATCAGTAAAACTGCTATGCTCATATTCTGCTTTTTTAGTGAAAACATCCAGTGTGGGATATTTCGCGTTTTTCCATCCAGGGGCCCCCTCTGTAAATAAAGACCGCCTCCCTGCACAGGGCGGCGGTCCGCTTCACGCATTCAGTTTTCCGGCTATTCCTCAGTAGCAGCCGCCATATCCCCACTCTCGGGAGATCTTGGCCCCTACCGCGCGGATCTTTTCCAGATTTTCCTCAAAATGCTCGTTCCACAGCTCATCCATGGGACCGCAGATGCTGATGCCCGCGCCGATCCTTCCCTCCCTGTTATAGAGAGGGACGCAGATGCTCCCCACCGTCTCCTCGTTTTCTCCGAGATTCCCGGAATAGCCATCCTTTCTCGCCTGTATAATCAAGTCAAGAATCATCTTACGGTCTGTGATGGTCTGGGGCGTAATTTTTCGAAGCTGTACCCGGTCCAGATAGGCCTCCACCTCGCTGTCGCTCTCCTGGGACAACAGCAGACGGCCAATGCCAGTGGAATACAGCTCCCGGTAATTCTCCGCCGCCATCAGCTGTGTCCACAGCGGAACATCCTGTGGAAACAGCTTCTCCAGCATGATCAGGTAGTCGCCCTCCCGAACACCCAGGTAAGCGATGAGCCGCTGCTCATCGCACAGCCTCTGCAAATACTTTTTTGTGATCTTCCGGATGTCCAGGGAATCGTATTTCAGCTGTCCCAGCTGATAAATCGCGATTCCAAGGCTGTACTTTTTTGTCGCCGCGTCATAGCTGACAAATTCCTCGTTCTCCAAAGTATACAGCAGCCGCAGCGCGGTGCTCTTTCCAATTCCGGAGCGCACGCTGAGCTGCGAGAGCGTCAGCTCCCGGTGGTGCGCGTCAAAGCACTTCAGCATACCAATCGCTTTTTTTACCGTGCTAACTGTATAGTCCCTACTCTTTTCCATGTACACACCTGTCCTGTCAATATTTTACAGCCGCTCGTTTTGTTCGGAACTTCCGCGCAAAACACGCAAAAGTAGGATGCCTGCTTTTACCATTTTTGTAAGAATACTATATCTTGAATTTACATTCTTGTCAAATGGGACCGTATAAAAACCAGTTTACTTCTCAATGCGGCGTTTTCGTCTCAAAAGGAACTCCCCCATTTTTTACCAGAAAATTGACCACTTTGCTAAAAAAGAGGAAAAAAATCATTGATTTTTACCGACTTTTTTCTGCCGTATTGACAAGCGTCCGTATTTGTTGTATTGTTTAAGTTATAAAACTTAATTTTATATAATAAAACATTTTTCAAAATCCGTATTTCACCCCTTCCCCCAGTCATCCCCTTATTCTTCCACAGACCCCAACCTAGCATCTCTCCCGGGCGGCGCGGCTCCGCATCCACCCCCTTATCCGCAATGCCCCGCCTCCGCCGCAATCTCACACGATAAAAAGCGGCGTTCACCACATCAGTTTCAGATTTTGACATAGCGCTATCCGTCTGTTTTCTTTTTACGCAATAAATAAAACTTAATTTTATTATTTAAAACTCCAAACATACGATACATGAAAGGACGGAAATTCTGCGATGGCCTTTAAAGTAGTTGTCACCGATTATCTGTTCGACACCCTGGAGCCCTTTTTAAAAGAGCTGGAGGGACTGGACGTCGACATTGCCATTCACCAGGAGCGGGAGCCGGAGAAGATCATTCCTCTGGTACGGGACGCGGATGTGGTCTTTGTGCACCATGCCAACATCAACGCCCAGGTAATTCAGGCCATGGAACACTGCAAAATGATTACCCGCCCGGCCATCGGCTTTGACAATATCGACGTGGACGCCGCCACGCAAAAGGGGATCTATGTCACCAACATCCCGGAGTATGGCGCGCAGCACGATGTGTCCAACCATGTCATCCTGCTGATGCTGGCCTGTGTAAAGAAGCTGTGGACGCTTGCCAGCGACGTGAAGCGGGGCGGCTGGGACATCAATATCGCCAAACCCATTCGCCGCTTGACCGGTCAGACCCTGGGACTATGCGGTTTTGGCCGCATCCCCAAACGGATCGCAGCCAAGGCTCAGGCGCTGGAGATGAACGTGGTCGCTTACGACCCCTATATGAGCGCCGAAGCCATCGGTGAATTCGGCGTGAAAAAGGTGGACTTTGACACGCTCTGCGCCGTAAGCGACGTAATTTCCATTACCCTGCCCCTGAATCAGGAGACCAAATACCTCTTTGATGAGAAGGCATTTCAGAAAATGAAGAAAACCGCCTATATCATCAATACCGCCCGGGGCGCCGTCATTAAGGAGCGCGATCTGATCAAGGCCCTGGAGGCTGGGGAAATCGCCGGCGCCGGCCTGGATGTGCTGGAGAACGAGCGCCCTGATCCGGACCACCCCTTCCGCAGGATGGACAACGTCATCGTCACCCCCCACAGCGCCTGGTTCTCCGAGGATTCCAAGCACTCTCTCCTGGGACAGTGCGGCCAGCAGGCCGCCCAGGTGTTCCGCGCCGGAGCGCCCACGCATTCCGTCAACGCCCCTGCGAAAGCGGCAGATTAAATTTGGAGGCTTCAAGCATGAACAAGAAAAAATACGCCGTGATGGACGGCAATACCGCTGTGGCCCATGTCTCCTACGCGTTTACGGAGGTGGCCGCCATCTACCCCATCACACCGTCCTCCGTCATGGCGGAAAAAGTGGACGAGTGGTCCAGCAAGGGAAAAAAGAACGTGTTCGGCAACCCGGTGGACGTGATTGAAATGCAGTCTGAGGCGGGCGCCGCCGGCACCTGCCACGGTTCCCTTCAGGCGGGCGCGCTGACCACCACCTATACCGCCTCCCAGGGACTGATGCTGATGATCCCCGGCATGTACGCCATGGGCGGCCAGTTTCTCCCCGGCGTCATCCATGTGGCGGCCCGTGCGGTGGGCACCCACGCCGCCACCATCTTCGGCGACCACACCGACATTATGACCTGCCGTACTACCGGCTATGCCATGCTGATGTCCTCCTCCCCCCAGGAGGCCATGGACCTGGGCGCGGTGGCCCATCTGTCCGCCATCAGCGGCCGGTACGCGTTTATGCACTGCTTCGACGGTTTCCGCACCTCCCACGAAATGCAGCGCATTGAAGAGCTGGATTACAGCGATTTGAAAAGGCTGATCGACTATGACGCGCTGAACGCGTTCAGAAAGCAGGCGTTGAACCCTGAGCATCCCTCTACCCGCGGCACCACCATGAACCCGGATGTCTTTTTCCAGTGCCGCGAGGGCGCCAATGAGCGCAGCGCCGCCATCCCCGGCAAAGTTCAGCACTATATGGACGAGATCAACCAGCTCACCGGCCGGAACTATAACCTCTTTAATTACCACGGCGTGGAGGACGCGGAGGAAGTCATTGTCATCATGTGCTCCGGCGCGGAGACCGTGCGGGAGACGGTGGACTATCTCAATGCCCACGGCCGCAAAGTCGGCATGGTCCAGGTTCATCTGTTCCGCCCCTTCTCCGTAAAGCACTTCGCCGACGCCATCCCCGCCACCTGCAAGCGGATCGCCGTACTGGACCGCTCCAAGGAGGTCGGATCTGTGGGCGAGCCCCTCTATCTGGACGTGTGCAGCGCCCTGCGGCAGGCCGGCCGCACCGGCATTGACGTGGTGGGCGGCCGGTATGGTCTGGCGTCCAAAGACACCACCCCCGGACAGATCGTCGCCGTATACGACAATCTCTCCGCGCCCCAGCCCAAAAACAGCTTTACCATCGGCATCACCGACGACGTAACCCACACCTCCCTGACATACCGGGAGCTGCCGCTGGACGACCCAGACCGGACCTCCTGCAAAATCTGGGGCCTGGGCGGCGACGGCACGGTGGGCGCCAACAAGAACGCCATTACCACCATCGGCCTGACCGCCGGCAAATACGCCCAGGCGTATTTCTCCTACGACTCCATGAAGTCCGGCGGCCTGACGCAAAGCCACCTGCGCTTTGGCAGCAAGCCGATCCACTCCACATACCTGGTGTCCGCGGCGGACTTTGTGGCAGTCCACGCCCCCACCTACGTGGACAAATACGATACCACCGAGGATCTGAAAGACGGCGGCACGTATCTGCTCAACTGTCCCTGGACCCCGGAGGAGCTGGAGAGCCGTCTGCCCGCCAAGATGAAGCGTGACCTCTGCCGCAAGCACGCCAAGTTCTATGTGATGGACGCCACCGGGCTTGCGGAGGAGGTCGGCCTCGGAAAGCACAGCAACAACGTGCTCCAGGCGGCTTTCTTCAAACTGACCGGCGTCATCCCCATTGATCTGGCTGTGGAGGAGATGAAAAAGGCCAATTACAACACCTATTTCAAAAAAGCCGGCCAGGAAGTGGTGGACAGAAACGACCGGGCGGTGGATGCCGGCCTGTCCAGCATGACGAGAGTGGAAATCCCCGCCGCCTGGGCCAACGCGCAGGACGCGCCCGGTTCCGCTCCTAAGGGAACCCCCTTTGTCCAGGAGATTGTCATTCCCATGGACCGCCAGCAGGGCGACAAGCTGCCCATCTCCGTTTTAAAAAAGCACGGCGTACTGGACGGCACCTGGGAAAACGGCACCTCCGCCTATTCCAAGCGCGGCGTCGCCATCAAGGTTCCCAAATGGAACGGCGCCGCCTGTATTCAGTGCAACCGATGCTCCATGGCCTGTCCTCACGCGGCCATCCGGCCCGTCCTGCTGACGGAGGCGGAAAAGACCGGCGCCCCCGCCTCCTTTGCCACCGTTCCCGCCAAGGGTTCCGGCCTCCAGGAGTATGCATTCCGGATGCAGGTGTCCCCCTATGACTGCCTGGGCTGTGGCGTATGTCTGACCGCCTGCCCCGCCGAGGGCGCTTTGACGCTGGTTCCCTTTGAGGAGGAAAAGGCGCAGCAGGCCAACTTTGACACCTATGTCATGGACGAGATGTTCCTAAAAAAGGAGGCCGCCGGAGACAGGGATGTAAAGTCCTCACAGTTCGCAAAACCCTACTTCCAATTCTCCGCGGCCTGCGCCGGCTGTGCCGAGACCACGTACATCAAGCTCATCAGCCAGCTGTTCGGAGACCGAATGTACATCGCCAATGCCGCCGGCTGCTCCTCCGCTTACGGCGCGGCCATGCCCATCACGCCGTACTGCTGCGACTCCAGGGGACACGGCCCCGCCTGGCAGCTGTCCCTGTTTGAGGACAACGCCGAATTTGCCTACGGCTTTTTCCACGCCCAGGACACCATCCGAAAGGAGATCATCACCCACCTCCAGTCGCTGAAAGCGCAGAACGTCCAGACAGAGGCCATTGACAACTACCTCGCGAACTGGGAGGACGGCGCTCAATCCCGCCAGGTCAGCGACAGCCTCATCTCCGCGCTGGAGGAGGTCTCCCAGTTGGAGGAGGCCGCGTTTGTCCTGCAAAACCGGGAATATCTGGCCAAGAAGTCCATCTGGGCCTTCGGCGGCGACGGTTGGGCGTACGACATCGGTTTTGGCGGCGTGGACCACGTTCTGGCCCAAAATCGGGATATTAATATGCTGGTTCTGGATACCGAGGTGTATTCCAACACCGGCGGCCAGTCCTCCAAGTCCACCCCCACCGCCGCCATCGCGAAATTTGCCGCCGGCGGCAAGGTGGTGAAGAAAAAGGATCTGGGAGCCATGCTGATGAGCTACGGCTACATCTATGTGGCCCAGGTAGCCATGGGCTACAACCAGGCCCAGACCCTGAAAGCCATTCGGGAGGCGGAGGCCTACCCCGGCCCCGCCATCGTAATCGCCTATTGCCCCTGTCTGGAGCACGGCATCAAGGCGGGCATGGGCTGCACGCAGGATGAGATGAAAAAAGCGGTGGAGTGCGGCTATTGGCACCTGTACCGCTATGACCCCCGCCGGACCGCCGAGGGGAAAAATCCCTTCCAGCTGGATTCTCCTGAGCCTGACAGCGGCAAGATGCTGGACTATCTCAAGGGCGAAAACCGCTACGCCTCTCTGGCCAATATCTTCCCGGGCAAGGCGGACGCCCTGTACGAGAAAACCATTCTGGAGGCCAAAGAACGCTATAACAAGTACAGGAAGATGGCGGAGGGCTGATCTGTCCTTCACCGGGGGAGCCGCATATAAAACTTGCGCGGCTCCTCCTCAAAAAGAAAAAGCTGCGCTTGGCAGCAGGAGGTACAACGGCATGGAAACCAATAACTGGAATGATATTTCCGCGAAACTGACTAAATATCTGCATCTGATGTACACCCCTGTGGGTATGAAATGGGTTCGCACAGAGGAGGAACTCCAGGCCATTCCCAAGGCCCGCATCCACAAAAACCATTACGCGCCCTGTATTGTTGTGGGGCAGGCACTTCAATTTGGATGGACCTCCGTCTGCAAGGCGGAAAACGTCCACAACAATTACTGCCGGGGCGTCCACGGCCTGACGGAGCGGGACAGCTCCTGGCACACCGGCGAGGTCTTTCAGGGCGTGTGGTATGGCAACTGTGATGCCGCCCGCGGCCATCATGCCGCCATGAACTGCGTCCCCGCCGAATATGTGGCGGTAGTGGCCTCTCCCATCACTTCCGGCCGGATTGAACCTGACGTGGTGGTGTTTTACATCAGCTCCTCCCAGGCGTTTTTGCTTCTGGCCGCCTATCAATACGACCAGTACGAGAAGCTGGACTTCACCTTTACCGGGGAATCCACCTGCTCCGATTCCTGGACACGGACATTCCTGACCGGCAAGCCCTCTCTGGCGCTGCCCTGCTTTGCCGACCGCAAGTTCAGCGGCATCGGCGAGTGGGAGGTTCGTCTCTCCGTCAGCCCCGCCCATCTGCCCCGCATTCTGGACGGGCTCGAGAAGCTGCATGAAAACGGCCTGCGTCATCCCATCGCCCCCTCCAGTCTAACCACCGATATGCTGGATGGCCTGCCCGCGTCCTATCTGAAATACTGACCGCCTCACACAGCCGTCCGCATGGGCCGGCCGGGCGGCAATGGGCGCGTGCGCCCCAACTTTACCTAAGCCGAGCCCATGCTGAACCGCGTCAGGGACTAAGCGCCAAAGCCGCTCCACAAGTCAGAGGGTATTGGTCTGATGGAATGGAAAAACAGAGCCAGGATAACGCCTCCCCTAGGTCTGTTCACATAAGGTAAACGCGGGGATTTCCGGGCAGATTTTTGCCGGATGCAGAACAGAAATTTCCAGGCGCGCTGACTAACGCGGCAGACGAAAAAATTCCCCGGAAAGGCGTGCGTTTCAGCTTATGGGAACAGGCCTGGGAAACCGCAAAGACAACAAGGCCCCGGAGCGATGCTCCGGGGCCTTGCCCTATTCCGCTCTCAGAGACAGAAATTCCGCCTCGCCTCAAATCTGCTCACCCGGCGAAAAACGCCGGCAGCAGCAGCTGAAACAGGCTCCCCAGCCTCTTGATTCTGCCCGCCTTACCCATTCTCGATGACCACCTGGCAGGTCCTCATGGCCTCCAGGGCGTTTTTGTGGCTCTCCGGCTTCACCCCGGCGCAGCAGGCGGCGTCCACCACCACCTCAACCTCCGGCAGGAAGGACTTCACCAGCAGCGCGTTGGAGATGACGCAGATGTCCGTGCACAGGCCGATAAAGGTAGTCCGCTCCACTCCGGGCTGGCCCTGTTTCCGCAGGTCCTCGTCCCGGGCCTTCAGCATGGCCCCCAGGTACCGGCTTCCGAAGCCGTGTTTGTCGATAACCGTCCGGCCCGTGGTGTAGGCCGTCAGCTGGGGAACCACTTCCCAGCCCTCTGTGCCCCAGATGCAATGGGGAACCGGGAGGTTTCTGCCCTCTTGAGTCTCCAGATAATTCGGGCTGTGGGTGTCCCGGGTGAAGATGATCTCCTCCCCCTGCTCCAGGGCCTTGGCCACCCGGCGGGCGGCATAGGGCACAATGGCCCGGGCCTCTCTGGTCCCCAGGGGACCGGTGACGAAGTCGTTCTGCATATCCACCACAATCAAATACTTCATCTTTCAAACCTCCCGGCGTTTTTTCTATTCTACTCCATCCACGCCGGTTTTACAAGTCCCCTCTTTATCTATTGATCAATTCAAACGACTTCAGCATCTCCACATACCGTCCCACGTTCTCCATAAGGTCCGCCTCGCCCCAATACAGGACCTCCAGAACCCGCCCGCCCCGGCGGAGCACCAGGTGCTGCCTCTGCTCCTGAACATCCCGCCAGTACCAGGCGCTGTCCGCTCCCGGTACCGCCGCCCGGAACTCCGGATGCTCCCCGATGTCCATCACAAAAGACCACTGCCACAGCAGCTGCTCCTCCAGATTCTCCGCCATGGAGGGGAACCGGAGACTGTAATATTCCGTGTCGCAGCAGGGCGGGCGCTCATAGCTCCCCTCCCGGGTCCACCACGCGGCCTTTCCCCAGAAGCTGTGAAAGTCCACGGCCTCCGCCTCCCCTGCCGCCGGCGTTCCCAGCTCCGTCAGGGAGACATAGGGCACCGCCCCCTCATACTGCGACACCGGCAGGTAGGGCCGGGAGTCATAGGGGCGGAACAAACTCCCGATCATCACCAGGAGGATCAGCGCGTACAGCCCCTGAAACACCCACACCCTGGCCCGGGCCCAGCCCCAGGGGGCCCGCTGGGGCGCCGGCTCCTCCCGCCGCAGCTGCCGGGTGAAGCGGATCAACCGCACAGACCGGCTGACCAGGTGCAGAACCAGCAGGCCGTAAAAGCACAGCATCAGGGGTGTGCTGGAGGCGCGCAGGTCCAGCAGGTATTGCCGGGGCCGGTTCCACACCAGCCACAATATCAACGCCAGCACCGCCGCGGCCAGCGGCACCCCCATCCAGATGTTCCGCCAGCCGCGGCGCAGGAGGTCCCCGTAGGCCTCCTCCCGCAGGGTCTGGTCCGTGTCCAGCTCCGGCGCCGCGGGGTCCTCGCACCGCCAGATGTGGAACTCCGTCCTCACGCCGGAGAAACTTCTGCCCACGGCGGTGGAACAGACGTAGGTCCAGCCCATCTCCCGATAGGCCTCCCGGGTGTCCTGGTCCGGCTCTCCGCCCTCGCGCCCCGTGGGCTGGAGGCGGTAGCGGATGTTCTCCCGCCTCTCTCCCCGGGCAAAGCTGACCAGGTTCCGCCCGTAGCTCTCCACATACCAGCCTCGGGCGGCCCAGTCCTCCAGCCACGCCTGGACGGCGGGGACCTCCATGGGGTCCAGCGCCAGTTTTCTCATGTCTCTTCCTCCTCTCCCATCTCCCGCTGCCCGTCGTCCACGCAGCGCCGCATGTTCTCCATCTCCCGCCGGAACAGCTCCCGGCCCGCGCCGGTAATCCGGTACACCCGCATCCGGCCCTGGGACCAGGTCTCTTTGATCAGCGCCTCCTCCTGGAACTTCCCCAGGATGGCGTACAGCGTCCCGGGGCCCAGGGCCACCCGGCCCGCCGTCAGCTCCCGGACGTAGGCGGCGATCTCCGTGCCGCACCGCTCCTGCCGCCACAGGGCCAGCAGAACGTAGAACATGCTCTCCGTCAATGACTTCAGGGGCTGTTTCGCCATGGCGGCCCTCCTCTCCCGCAGTTAATATCGCCTTACGATATTCCTTGATCCCATTATAATATCGTTATGCGATATTGTCAACAAAAACCGGGGTCTGGAAGCGGCTTCCAGATCTGACAGGTTTTGAGGGTTGCCTCCCGTCCCCGGTCTCCGGTATGATATACGCAGGAAATTTTGCGGAAAGGAAGGGATGTATGAGACGACAGACGAATCCAACTCAGAGAAAAAGACGCCCCGGCAGGCGCGCGCTGCTGGGCCTGCTGGCGGCCCTGGCCCTGGCCGTTCCGGCCCAGGCGGCCCGGACGGTGCCTGTCCAAATCGACGGCACGGCCCTGGAGGCCGTGTGCCACCTGGACAGCGGCGTCACCTATGTCCCCCTCCGGGCGCTGCTAAATGCCCTGGGGGGCTGGGAGGTCTTCTGGGACAGCGGCCAGCGGGCGGCGGTGGCCGTCTCCGGCGCCTCCCGCCTGACGGCAAGCCCGGCGGCCGGCACCGTGACGGTGGACGGCGACGCCCGCACCGGCAGGGTCTACGTCCAGGAGGGCGTCACCTACGTGCCTCTGCGGGCCATCGCGGAGCTGCTGGGTGGCACCGTGGAGTGGGACCGCTACTTCCAGGGGGCCGCCGTCACCAGTCCGGATGCGGAGCACAACGCGGTGGACTTCTACTGGCTCAGCCGCATCATCAGCGCCGAGAGCCGGGGCGAGCCCATGGAGGGACAGATCGCCGTGGGCAACGTGGTGCTGGAGCGGGTGGAGAGCCCGGACTTTCCCGACACCATCCCCGACGTCGTCTTCCAGCAGGCCGACGGCATCGTGCAGTTTGAGCCTGTGGAAAACGGCACCGTGTACTTAGACCCCACCGACCAGTCCGTAGAGGCCGCCCGGCGGACGCTGAACGGAGAGAAATCCCTGGAGGGAGCCATGTTCTTCTACGCCCCGGCCCTCTCCGAGGGCGTGTGGATCAACGGCAACCGGACGTATCTCACCACCATCGGCTGCCACCGGTTCTACCTCTGAGGCCGTCATCTCCTCCGTGGGAGACGCCTTGGCTTCACAGGCGCAAAACCCGCCGGAATCCGCCGGCGGCGGTCATTCGGACTGCCGCCGGCGGACTTTTTTGTAAAAACCGTAAAAATTTTTTTAAAATCTCTTTTTTTATTTCGGCAACTTCGCTCTTGTGTAAACCCACTGTTTTTCGGTATTCTATATATGAAAACTTTTTTACATTAAATTCGCAAAGAGAAGGGGCGGCACGATATGCTGAAGAGCGAGTATTTACAGCGCGTATACACTGGGGTCATCACCCGGGACCCGGACCAGCGGGAGTTCCATCAGGCGGTGCTGGAGGTGCTGGAGAGCCTGGACCTCATTGTGGACCAGCATCCGGAGTACGAGGAGCACGGCATCATTGAGACCTTCGTAGAGCCCGAGCGCATGATCTGCTTCCGGGTGCCCTGGGACGACGACCAGGGCCGCGTCCACGTGAACCGGGGCTACCGCATCCAGTTCAGCTCTGCCATCGGGCCCTACAAGGGGGGATTGCGGTTCCATCCCACGGTGAATCTCTCCATTTTGAAGTTCCTGGGCTTTGAGCAGATTTTGAAAAACAGCCTCACCGGCCTGCCCATGGGCGGCGCCAAGGGCGGCAGCGACTTCGACCCCAAGGGCAAGAGCGACGCCGAGGTCATGCGGTTTTGCCAGAGCTTCATGACGGAGCTGAACCGCCACATCGGCCAGTTTGTGGATGTGCCCGCCGGAGATATTGGCGTGGGCGCCCGGGAGATCGGCTACCTCTTCGGCCAGTACCGCCGGGTCCGGGGCAGCTATGACGCCGGCGTCCTCACCGGCAAGGGCCTCTCCTTCGGCGGCTCCCTGGTGCGCACCGAGGCCACGGGCTACGGTCTTTGCTACCTCACCGAGGAGATGCTGAAATGCATGAAGCAGGAGAGTTTCCAGGGCAAAACCGTGGTGATCTCCGGCAGCGGCAACGTGGCCATCTTCGCTACGGAAAAGGCCGCTCAACTGGGGGGCAAAGTGGTGGCCCTCAGCGACTCCAACGGCTACATCCACGACCCCAAGGGCATTGACCTGGACGTGGTGAAGGACATCAAGCTGGGCCACCGGGGCCGCATCAAAGAGTACGCCGACCGGGTGCCCGGCAGCACCTATACCGAGGGCTTCCGCGGCATCTGGAACATCCCCTGCGACATCGCCCTGCCCTGCGCCACCCAAAACGAGATCGACGGCGAGACCGCCAGGACCATTGTCAAGAACGGCGCCATGGCCGTGGCGGAGGGAGCCAACATGCCCTGCCTGCCCGAGGCCATCCGGGTCTTCCAGGAGGCTGGCGTGCTCTTTGCTCCCGCCAAGGCCGCCAACGCCGGCGGCGTGGCCACCAGCGGCTTGGAGATGAGCCAGAACAGCATGCGCTACTCCTGGAGCTTCGAGGAGGTGGACCGCCGCCTGCGGGACATCATGGTGAACATCTTCCACAACGCCTACAACGCCTCCGAGGAGTGCGGTGTCCCCGGCGATCTGGTGGTGGGCGCCAACATCGCCGGCTTCTTGAAGGTCTCCCAGGTCATGGTGGCCCAGGGCCTCATCTGAGTTCTTTCAACTCCGCGGCGCCATGGGGGCGGACATTCAATCCGGTCTCCACGGCGGCAGCCGCATGCGGCATTTCGCAAACCGCACATTCCATTCATCAGGAGAGCCGCGGGCGTAAGCCTGCGGCTCTCTTTCCGTACGCCTCCCTAAAAGCGGCCCTCTCCGGTCACAGTCCCTGCCGCAGGGCGTTCTCCACCGCTTTTTTTAAGACGGTGCTGGAATTTGTCGCGCCCGTCACAGCGTCCACGCCGATTCTCTGCTGGTCCACGATGGCTTCCACCACAGCCTCCGCAGGGCCGCCCCGGTCATTTTTATGCTCCAGAATACGGATGCCTGTGATGGCTCCGCCCACTACGGTGACCTCCACCCTGGCGGATACAAGGCCGACGTCATACTCGCCCCCATAGGTCCCATTGGAGACCTGAGAGAGGTCGATCTCCTCAATCACCGTCTCCCGCACCGCCCGCCGGTAATCCGCCACATGTTTCAGATAGACTGTTCCACACAGCAGGCACGCCAGAAAACAGGCCCCGGCAGCCAGCCGGACAAGTTTTTTTCGGAACAATTTCATTTCAGCGCCTCCTCCGCGGCGATGGAGCCGTACAGCATCCGAAAGCCGCTCTCCAAAAACCGCTCCTCAGACAATCCCGTCACGCGCTCAATATACGCGGCCTTTTTCGCGGCCAGCTGAATCAGCCCGGACAGCATCCCCCAAAATTGAAAGATGACGGGCATAACCTCCAGATCCCTCCGCAGAGCTCCCCGCTCCACACCGTCTTGCAGGAAGTCCCGAAGCAGCTGGTTGATGGCCTCTCCCACCCGGTAGGTCTCCCGCTCCTCCGGCAGGACGTCACGGCCCGCGAAATCCGTATCGATGCGCTCCAGCGCCATTCTGAAATAGGCGGGAAACTCTCTCTGATACCGGACCAGCCCCCGGCAGACGCCCTTATACCGCGCCTTCACAGTCTCCTCCCCCTCCAGCGCGGCGGCGATGTAGCCCCGCAGTTTTTTCATGCTCTCCAGCGCCAGAAGGCAGACGATCTCCTCCTTGTTCTCAAAGTATACATACAGCGTCGCCTTGCTGTACCCCGCCGCCCTGGCGATCTCGTCCACGGAGACCGCCGGAGCTCCCCGCTCCAGAAACAGCTCCGAGGCGGCGGCGGCGATCTTTTCCCGGTGGGCGCTCCGGGGCTCCTTCTTTCTCCGTCCCATTGGTCCCCTCCCAATTTAATTGAACTATCAGTTTAATTATAGAGAGTGGTCCGCCGCCTGTCAAGTCCTATTCGGGAGGGAAACGCAAAAAGCCGGACGGCGCCCTGCGGCGCCGCCCGGCTTTTTTACAGTGATCATCAGTTGGACAGGAACTCGCCCTTCATGTAGCCGGTGGTGGTCACGCCTCCCACATTGGAGAAGGTGATCTCATACCAGTCATTGCCCATGCTCTGCACCACCTGGACGGAGCCGCCGTTGGGCACGGTGGCCAAAATCTCGTAACTGGTGCCGGGGCCGGAGCGGACCCGCACGCCGTTGCCGCCGTTGATAACCGTGGCCGCGCCGGTTTTCAGAGCTCCGCCGCTGGTGCTGGGCGTGGACGGCGTGGAGGGCGTGGAGGGAGAGGACGGGGTGCCGCCGCCCGTCACCCGGACGGTGCAGACGGCCTTCTTGCTGCCGTCGGTCACCAGGATGTGGGTGATACCCGCGGCGATGGGTGTCACATTGCCGCTGCTGTCCACAGAGGCGATGCCCGGGTCCTCGCTCATCCAGGTGTAGGTACCGCTGCCGCCGGAGACCTTCAGCTGATAGACGCCCTCGGAGACCCTGCGGGTGAAATCGTTGTCCCGGATATTGGTATAGCTCAGCCCGCCGGGCAGGGCGCTGGCCGCCTCATAGCTGCTGGTGGGACTGGCAGGAGGCGTGGTGGTGCCGCCGGGTGCGCTGGTATCCGGCCCATCGGGCATCTCGCCGTTGGGCTCCTGGACGTCCGGATCCGCGACGTCCGGGTCTGTGACCGTGGGGTCCTGGGCCACAGGATCCTTCTGATCCGGCTTGTCCGGCGTGACGGGGTCCTCCACACCGGGCTTGTTGTCCGGCTCCTTGTCCTTATCGAACTTACCGGCAATCTTGTCCCCCCACAGCAGGTACACCAGCAGGGCGGCCATGAAGAGGATCAGCACCACCAACGTAGGCGTCACCAGATTGGGCTGCCGGCCGCTGCCGACGCCCACTCGGCGTCCGCTGCGGCTGGGGGCCCGGCGGACCTCCTCCTCCCGGTCCAGATCCTCCTCCTCGCAGAAGGGACAGTAGCGGTATGTATCGGAATATCTCTCCCCGCAGACGGGGCAGCGTTTCATTGCCATGGTAGTCCTCCATTCATAACTTTACCTTTTACATAATATCGGTTTTTTCGCCTCCCGTCAAGTCCGGCCGTCGAATTTTTGGGGAAAACGCCGGCCGCGCACGAAAAGAGGACCGCCGTTCCGGCAGTCCTCAGCTTGTGGAAATATGAAAGGCCGCTTACGCCCCCGCGAAGCCGAACGCCACGCCCACCACGGCGGACAGGGCAATGAATACGATGGGGTGCAGTTTTTTCGTGGGCTTTACCCAGTTGGTCAGCGCCAGCAGCAGCGCCGCCAGCAGCAGTCCCCGCCAATTCAGGAGGCCCGCCAGGCCTCCCTCCCCCAGGCGAAAGGTCTTCACCAGGCTTCCCTCCCCGGCGGCGGTCTCCACGCCGGTCAGCACCTCCAGCACCACCGCCGCGCAGGCCGCACCGATGAGGCCGGTGGAGGCGGGCCGCAGGCCGTAGAAGGCCCGGTCCACGTACACATTGTCCCGGAAGCCGCGGAGGATGACCGCCACAATCAGAATCACGATGATGGAGGGCGTTACCTCCCCCAGGGTGGCAATGACCGCCCCGGGGACGCCGCCCACAGTAAAGCCCACATAGGTGGCCATGTTGATGCCGATGGGGCCGGGTGTGGACTCCGAAACCGCCAGCATGTTCATCAGATCGCCGTATGTGTACCAGCCGGTGGTCTCGCCGATGTTCTGGAGGAAGGGCAGGGTCGCCATGCCGCCCCCCACGGCGAAGAGGCCGGTCTTGAAGAACTCCCAGTAGAGCCGCAGATAGACGCTCATCATGACCTCCTCACCTCCAGATTTTTCAGCAGGATGCCCGCCAGAGCCGCGGCCACCACGAACCACACCGGGGACAGGTTCAAAAACACTCCCCCTGCCAGCACCACCAGGAAGATGGCCGCCGTGCGCTTATCCACCACGGACTTTTTCAGCAGCTTCACCACGGCGTTGAAGATCAGCACGCACACACACACCTGAATGCCGGCGAAGGCGTTCTTCACCCACCCGAGATGGGCGAAGTTGGTGATGAGCCCCGCCAGAACGGAGATGATGAACAAGGAGGGAAACACCAATCCCAGGGTGGCCAGGATGCCCCCGGCCACACCGCCGCACTTCTGGCCGATGAACGTGGCGGTATTCACGGCGATGATACCGGGCGTACACTGGCCGATGGCGTAGTAGTCCGTCAGCTCCTCCTCCGTAGCCCAGCCCTTGTTCTCCACAACCTCCCGCTGGAGGATGGGCAGCATGGCCATGCCTCCGCCGAAGGTAATGGCCCCCATCTTAGCGAAGGTCCAAAACAGTTCCCAAAGCAGTTTCAAAATATTGCCTCCGTTCTCATTCGATATAGCCGTACATGCCCCGGACGGACACCTCGCCGGACCGGACGGTTCGAATCTCTCCCGCCGCCGTCCGCACCACCAGGCTGAAATCATTGTCGACATCCAGGGCCTGGGCGGTCTCCCTGCTTCCATCCGGCGAAATCAGCTGCACGCTCTTCCCCAGATTCACGCAGTCCCGCCGGTAGGCCGCAAGGTACGGCGCCAGATTCCCCGCCAGCAGGTCGGCGTACAGCCGGTCCAGCGCCCGAATCTCCGCCGCCGCCAGGGCGGGGCGGGACACGGGCCGTCCCAGGGCTATGGAGAGGGACGTGGCCATCTCCGCCACCTCCGGGGAGAAGTCCTCCAGCCTCTGCCCCACGTTGACGCCGATGCCCAGCACCAGATACTGCACCCGGCCCGTCTCCCCCTCCAGGGAGAGCTCTGTCAGGATGCCGCAGAGCTTCTTGCCCCCCAGCACCGGGTCGTTGGGCCATTTCAGCCCTGGACGGACGCCGCAAAGCTCCTCCACCGCGCCGCACACCGCCACGCCGGCCATAGCCGTCACCGGCAGCAGCCGCTCCGGGGGCAGATTGGGCCGCAGCAGCGCCGTCAGATACACACCCTTGCCCCGGGGGGACTGGAAAGAGCGGTCCATTCGCCCCCGTCCGGCGGTCTGGAGATCCGCCGTCACCACGGTGCCGTCCGGCGCGCCCTCCATCCCCAGCCCCTTGGCCCGGATGTTGGTGGAGTCCAGCTCCTCAAAGCACCGGAGGTCACGGCCCACCACCGCCGTCCGGCCCAGGAAGCTGCGGATCTCCGCCTCCGTCATGGCGTCCGGCGCGGCGGTGAGGCGGTAGCCCAGCCCCGTGCGGGCCTCAATGACATATCCCTCCCTGCGCAGGGCGTCCACCGCCTTCCAGACGGCGGCCCTGCTGAGACCCAGACGGCGGCTCAGTTCCTCGCCGGATAAAAAGGCCCCCTGGCCGCCCCGCAGCAATTCCAGTACCGTTCCGCGGCTCATGGACATCTCCTCCTCTCGCAGTTCAACGATTGAAAATATACCACATTTCCCAGACGCTGTAAACAGCCCCGGGGAAAATTCCCCGGGGCTGTTTACAGCGGTTATACATTGCCGGGCCGGAATCAATACCGCCCCAGGGAGGCGGCGGTGTCCGCTCCCTCGCTCTGGCCAAACTGGAAGTCGTTGCCCGGGAGAACGGCGTTGAGGACGATGCCCGCGATGGCCGCGATGGCCAGGCTTGTGAGGGTGATGGACACGCCCCCCACGGTGAAGGTCAGGCCGCCGGTAAAGCCCAGGCCGCACACCAGAATCACAGCGGCGATGATGAGGTTCCGGGAGTTGGTGAAGTCCACCCGGTTCTCCACCACGTTCCGCACGCCGATGGCGGAGATCATGCCGTATAGAATGAAGCTGACGCCGCCCACGATGGCCGCGGGCATGGAGTTCACCACCGCCGCGAACTTGGGGCTGAAGGAGAGAATCAAGGCGTAGACGGCCGCCAGGCGGATAACCTTAGGGTCATACACCCGGGAGAGCACCAGCACGCCGGTGTTCTCGCCGTAGGTGGTATTGGCGGGACCGCCGAAGACGGCGGAGAGGGACGTGGCGACGCCGTCGCCGATGAGGGTGCGGTGGAGGCCCGGGTCCTCGATGAAGTTCTCACCCACCGTGGCGGAGATGGCGGACATGTCGCCGATGTGCTCCATCATGGAGGCCAGAGCAATGGGGGCCATCACCAGGATGGAGGAGAGGTCAAATTTGGCGACGGAGCCGGTGAAATCGGTAAAAAAGGGCTGGAGGCCCGCCAAATTGGCGCTCCTCACGCTGGAAAAGTCGATCAGAGGCGCTCCGGCGGCTGTGGTCACTCCCGCCAGATTGGCCACGACCGCAACCAAATAGGCCCCCACCACGCCCAGGAGGATGGGGATGATCTTAATCATGCCCTTCCCCCAGATATTGGCGGCGATGATGATGGCCATGGCCACCAGGGCCAGCCACCAGCAGGTGGAGGCGTTGTTCACGGCGGAGGGGGCCAGATTCAGACCGATCAGAATGATAATGGGGCCGGTGACCACCGGGGGCAGGTAGTGCATCACCTTGTGGACGCCCACGGCCTTGATGATCAGGGCCAGCACCACATAGAGAAGGCCCGCCACCACGATGCCGCCGCAGGCATACTGGAGCTTTTCGGCGGGGTCCATCCCCGCGTAGACGCCGCTCTCCAGCCCCGCCACGGCGGCGAAGCCCCCCAGAAAGGCGAAGGAGGACCCCAAAAAGGCGGGGACCTTCATCCGGGTGCAGACGTGGAAGAACAGCGTGCCCACGCCGGCGAAGAACAGCGTGGTCTGGATGGACAGGGGCAGTCCGTAGGAATTCACCAGGATGGGCACCAGGACCGTCGCGCCGAACATGGCGAACATATGCTGAAGTCCCAGGATCATCATCTTGGGCACGCCCAGGGTGCGGGCGTCCCGGATAGGGGCGGTGCTGTTAGTCTCTTTCATAGATTCTCTCCTCTCATTCGTTCCGTTGCCTTTGGTGCAAAAAAATACCGGCTCCATAGCCGGTCAGGAAGGGAAAACGCCAAAAACAGAAAGAGAGGAAACCGCCGCCGCGCTCTTCACCGCTCTCAGCATGAAATCCCCTCCCCTTCGTTATTTTTATTATTATACAGAAAAGAATTCCCCGATACAAGCCCGTTTTCCCACGAAGCGGACAGAAAAAAACTGCCGGAAATTGTAAAAAATGACAGAGGAGATTCTCCCCTGTCATTTCAGCAATTTCTCAATCTGAGATTCCCCATACACCGGAATGCCGCCGTCACGCAGCAGCGCCGCCGTCACGCCGTCCCCGGAGGCGAGAACTCCGGAGAACGTCCCATCGTAAACGGTTCCCGCCCCGCAGGAGGGGCTGCGCTCTTTCAGCACCGCGGCCTCGCAGTCCAGCATCCGACACAGCCGCAGGGTCTCCTCCGCCCCCCGGCGGTACCGCTCCGTCACATCGTCCCCGGATTGGGTCACCACCCGCTCCCCCCGCCGCTCCGCGGGAGGACGGGGTGTGGGCAATCCCCCCAGCTGCTCCGGACAGACAGGGATCAGGGGATACCGTTCAGCCAGCTTTTTCGCCAGGGGGTGCTCTCTGGACGCGCCGTCGTACCGGCAGCAGGCTCCCAGGAGACACGCGGACACCAGCAGTTTCATTCCCTCGCCTCACTTTCCCCAGAGGGCCCGCCGCTCCCGGTCAAGCTCCTCAAAAAGCCGCAGGGCGTTCCAGCCCCGGTTGTGGGGCGTCAGCACCGCCTTGAGGCAGTCGGGTCCCGCCCCGGCCTGGGCCAGGGCCGGCAGCAGCGCCTCCACCCGGTCCTCCAGGCCGCAGAGTACCATCATCCTTCCCCCCAGAGGACCGCCGGCGTAGGGAACCCCGGGGCCCCCCTCCAGTCCCGCCAGAGCGGCGATGGGCCTGCCGTAGTCCCCCCGGGCAACAGGCACCACCTCCACACCCAGAGGCTCCGCCGCGGCGCTCACCGCCAGAATGGCGGGCAGGTCCTCAAATCCAAACAGCAGTATTTTTCCGGCCATACCCAACGCCTCCTTACGTCCTCAGCGGCTGTCCGTTCAGCCACGCGCCCGCCAGCCGCTCTCCCCGGTATTGAAGTTTCAGGGAGAAAAAGGGTCCGCCCTCCTCCAGCAGGTCCAGGAATATCTGATCCCCCTCCCACATGGGCAGAGACCGCAGCTCCGCCTTCTCAATCCAGGCCAGTTCCCCCTCGCCACAGGGGATGGGATTTCCGGTCCAGCCGGCGGCGGTGAAGAGGTGCATATACTCCGTAGGGGCCTGGTCGGAGACGAAGGTCACAAGGCCCCGGTAGCGGTAGTCCGTCAAAGTCAGTCCCGTCTCCTCCCGGGTCTCCCGGAGAAGACAGTCCTCGGGACTCTCCCCCTCCTCGCACTTGCCGCCCACACCGATCCACTTGTCGTGGTTCAGGTCGTTTTTCTTCTTCACCCGGTGGAGCATCAGGTACTGGTCTCCCCGCTCCAGATAGCACAGAGTTGAGTTCAGCACGGGACATCCCCTCCTTCGGTGTTTCATTATACCCCTTTTTCCGGAAAAAGAAAAGGGCCGGATTCACAGCGGCGCGGCGGAGGTGATCCGCCGCCGGCGAGGCATCACCGCTACTTTCCTAATGATACAAAAAAATCTACCGCGGAGCAACATTTTTTTCAATCCCCCCTTGACTTTACCGTAACGTCATGGTCTATACTCCCCTTTGTCAGGAGGGATCGAACATGGAATACACCATCAAAGCGCTGGCGGATCTGGCAGGGGTCACGCCCCGGACCCTGCGCTGGTACCACCAGGAGGGCCTGTTAAAGCCCCTGCGGACCACGGAGGCGGGCTACCGCCTCTACGGTCCCCGGGAGGTGGACCGGCTCCAGGACATCCTCTTTTACCGGGAGCTGGGGCTGGAGCTCTCCGCCATCCGCCGCATTCTGGACGACCCGGCCTTCGACCGCCAGGCGGCGCTGCAGAGCCACCTGACGGAGCTGAAGGCCCGGCGGGACCATCTGGATGGTCTCATCCTGACGGTGCGAAAGACCATTGACGAGACAAGAGGAGGAAGCAAAATGTCCGATAAAGAAAAATTTGAGGCGTTCAAGCGCCGTGTCGTGGCGGCCAACGAGGCTCGGTATGGCGAAGAGATCCGGCAAAAATACGGAGACGGCGCCGTGGACCGGGCCAACGCCAATGTCCTGGCCCTGACGGAGGAGGAATACGGCCAGTGGACCGCCCTGGGAGAGGAGATCAAAGCCGCCCTGGTCCGGGCCGTCCGGGCGGGGGAAGACCCTGCGGGCCAGGAGGGCCGGCGCATCGCCGCGCTCCACCGCCGGTGGCTGTCCTACTCCTGGGAGGCATATACCCCCCAGGCCCACGCGGGACTGGCGCAGCTGTACACCGCCGACGCGCGGCTCACGGCGTACTATGACGGGGAGGTCCCCGGCTGCGCCGCTTTTCTGCGCCGCGCCATTACCGCCTACACCAGCGGAACATAACCAAAAGCCGGAGGCAGACGCCTCCGGCTTTCCCTCACTCTCCCATGACCTGGAAGACAATATCCCGCACCCTGTCCCGGGTGTCGCACTCCACCAGCGTCAGGTTCTGCCACGGCCCCACGGTGATCTTCCCCGCCACAAAGGGGACGGTAATAAACGGCGACAGCAGCGCCGCCTTGATGTGAGAGGAGCCATTGTCGTCGTGCCAGGTCTCATGGTGCCAGTAGGGCACCACCCGGCCCTGTTCGTCCAGATAGGGAGAGAACACGTCCAAGGCCGCTTTCAGGTCGTGGTTCACCATGCCCGGCTCAAACTCCAGCGTGGTAAGACCCGCTACGCCGCCGGTGGTAAAGCCGGTGACAATGCCGGCGGAGATGCCATGCTCCCGGCACGCCGCCGCCACCGCCCGCTGGAAATCCTCCGTCACGTCGATCATGCCCATGTGAGCCCTGGTGTGATAGGTCTTTGTCTCCGTATAAACTGCCATATGCGTGCCTCCCCGCGGTTTTTTCGCATTGTAGCACATTCCAGGTTGTGTTACAATCGTTTTGGAAATTTTTTATGGGGAGAGCGTAGTAGAAGGCACAGCCTCGAAAGGCTGTGCCAAATTCCAAGAAAATATTTGCTTGATTGGGAGTTCGACTCTCCCGGACCAAGCTTGTGATCAAAATGAAAGTTGACAAACCCTTGTAAATAGGCACTTTCAGGTCCTGGTTTTGTCAACTTATCATGCGGATTCTTGACAAAAAAGATACAGCCCCCCAACCCGCATTCCCGTCCCCCTCGGCCACAAATCCAGCGAAGCGAATCGTGGCCGAAAAGCTCAGAAATTCCCACCATAGCACAGTTTTCGGCGAAGCCGGAAACTGTGCTATGGTGGGAATTTCTGAGCTGGTCCGAGTGTTCGAGATCTACGACAAGGCGGGGAATCTGGTGGATACCATCAAGAGCGACCAGCGCGGTCTGGCCTCCTCCAAGCCCCTGCCTCTGGGCCGCTACACCATCCGGGAGACCAAGGCTCCGGCCAACTACGGCGTGAGCGGCCAGGAGCTGACCGCCTACCTGGAGCATGAGGGCCAGATCCTGCGCTTCGAGGTGACCAACAAGAGCCTGACCACCGGGGTGTCCATCACCAAGACCGGACCCAAGGAAGCCACGGCGGGCCAGCCGGTCAACTATGTGCTGTCCGGCATCGCCAACAATTCCAACGTCATGCTCCAGTCCTTCTACTGGAGGGATACCCTCCCCGCGCAGGTGCGGCTGAACACCATCGTCACCGGCACCTACAACTTCCCCGGCGTGTATA
>CAJUDV010000029.1 GCA_910585385.1 uncultured Oscillibacter sp.
CTGGGCCCCAAGGGCCTGATGCCCTCCCCCAAGGCCGGCACCGTCACCCCCGACGTGGCCAAGGCCGTGCAGGAGGTCAAGGCCGGTAAGATCGAGTACCGCCTGGATAAGACCAACATCATCCACTGCCCCATCGGCAAGGTGTCCTTCGGACCCGAGAAGCTGGTGGAGAACTACAACGCCCTGATGGGTGCCATCGTGAAGGCCAAGCCCGCCGCTGCCAAGGGTCAGTACATCCGCAGCTGCGTCGCCGCCTCCACCATGGGGCCTGGCGTGAAGATGTCTACTGCCAAATTGGTTTGATTGCTAAAGGGGGGACTGACGTCTCCCCTTTTAGATTTTTCCCGTCCTGCCGGCAGCGCGTTTGAGCGCCGGCGTCCTCAGCTGCCGGTGTCCGCCCCGGGGGCAAGCGGGGCGAGGCGTTTTTGCCGCGTATACGCCGCGGCGAGAATGGCTTGACTTCAACGATCCGCCTCCGCCGGATCACCAGGGAACCCCGGGTTCCGCTCTTGACAAATGGGAGAAGGCGGAGAATTTGCTGGGAAAACAAAGAAAAGGGCTTGACTTTTTGACAAACTCTGTATATAATACTACTTGCGTTCCAAAGACAGCAGGTGGGCTCTGCCCGTAAGTCCTGCCGAGGGCGGCAAATCGTAAGATTACTGCTCCGTCCGTGCGTCTTTGCGCGGGCGGTTCTTTTATGGACGCGCCTATGATTCCTATGGAGGTGAAAACAAGAATGCCTAACGCAAAGGTCTTATCCGAGAAGCAGGCCATCGTGGCTGAGCTGACTGAGAAGATCCAGAAGGCCACCGCCGGCGTGATTGTCAACTACAAGGGTATCACCGTTGAAGAAGACACCGCGCTGCGCCGTGAGTGCCGGGAGAACGAGGTAGATTACGCGGTGGTGAAGAACACCCTGCTCCGCTTCGCGTTCAAGAACACCGGCCTCAGCGACCTGGACGAGCTGCTCAATGGCACCACGTCCATGGCCCTGTGTGACGATCCCGTGGCTCCCGCCCGCATCATGGCGGGCTATGCCAAGAAGCTGGACGGCAAGTTCGAGATCAAGGGTGGTTTCATGGACGGCAGGCCCGTGGACCTGGCCACCATCAACTCCCTGGCTTCCATCCCCGCGCTGCCTGTCCTGCAGGCGCAGGTCCTGGGCACTATGCTGGCCCCCATTACCGGCTTGGCCGTGGTCCTGAAGCAGATCGCCGAGAAGAACGGCGCTCCCGCCGAGGAAGCTGCCCCTGCCGCAGAGGCTCCCGCCGCCGAGTAAGCGGCGCCAACACACTTAAAAATTTACTATCAGGAGGTTCATACAATGTCTGAGAAAGTTACCGCCATGATCGAAGAGATCAAGGGTCTGACCGTTCTGGAGCTCAGTGAGCTTGTCCACGCCCTGGAGGAGGAGTTCGGCGTCTCCGCCGCCGCCATGGCCGCTCCCGCCGCCGCTGCTGCCCCCGCCGCCGAGGAGAAGACCGAGTTTGACGTGGTCCTGGCCGGCTTCGATGCCGCTGCCAAGATCAAGGTCATCAAAGTTGTCCGCGAGATCACCGGCCAGGGCCTGGCCGAGGCCAAGGCCACTGTCGAGGGCGCTCCCACCACTCTGAAGGAGGGCGTCTCCAAGGACGATGCCGAGGCTCTGAAGAAGCAGATCGAAGAGGCCGGCGGCAAGGTCGAGCTGAAGTAATTCAGGCGATTTTACACGTTGTTCCCCAGAGGGGGGACGAGGCATTTTTCGCAATGGAAAAGCCCGCGGCAAATGCCGCGGGCTTTTTTCAGTATGGAGAAAAGAGAGGAATTGATTTATGAAACGGGAGCGTTTCCAATCCAGGCTTGGATTTTTGCTGGTGAGCGCGGGGTGCGCCGTGGGCATCGGGAACGTGTGGAAATTCCCATATGTCACCGGTGAAAACGGCGGCGGCGTGTTTGTGCTGTTCTACCTGCTGTTCCTGGTGATTATGGGCGTGCCGGTGCTGACCATGGAGCTGGCGGTGGGCCGGGCCAGCCGCAAGAGCGCTGTGCTGAGCTACAAGGCGCTGGAACCTGCGGGCAGTAAGTGGCATATCCACGGCTGGTTCTGCGTGGCGGGCTGTTGTCTGCTAATGATGTTCTATACCACCGTCTCGGGCTGGATGCTGGGGTACTTTTTTAAGTTTGCCGCCGGGTCCTTTACGGGCCTGGAGGGCGAGGCGGTGGACAATATGTTCTTTGAGGGGATGCTGGGGAATCCTGTCGAGATGTCCATCTGGATGGTGGTCACCGTGCTGGCCGGCTTCCTGATCTGTAGCTTCGGCCTGCAAAAGGGCCTGGAGCGCATTACCAAGGTGATGATGGTGGGCCTGCTGGCCCTGATCGCCGTTTTGGCTGTCCACAGCCTGACGCTGCCCGGCGGCATGGAGGGCGTGAAGTTCTACCTTCTGCCGGATTTCCGCCGGGCCGCTGAGGTGGGCATTGGCAATGTGATCACCGCTGCCATGAACCAGGCGTTTTTCACCCTGAGCCTGGGTATTGCGGCTATGGAGGTCTTCGGCAGCTACATGAGCCGGGAGCACACCCTCACCGGCGAGGCCATCCGCATCTGCTCGCTGGACACCTTCGTGGCACTGATGGCGGGCCTCATTATTTTCCCAGCCTGCACCGCCTACGGCGTCCGGCCGGACAGCGGCCCCTCCCTGATCTTCATCACCCTGCCCAAGGTGTTTTTGAACATGGCCGGCGGCCGGCTGTGGGGCGCACTGTTCTTCCTGTTTATGACCTTCGCCAGCTTCTCCACGGTCATCGCCGTGTTTGAGAACCTCCAGGCCAACTGCATCGACAACTTCGGCTGGAGCCGGAAGAAGGCCACGGTGGTTAACTGCGTGCTGATTCTCATTGCCAGCTTCCCCTGTGTTCTGGGCTTCAACGTCTGGAGCGATCTCCAGATCATCGGAGGCCGGGGCGTGCTGGACAGCGAGGACTTCCTGGTGTCCAACCTGCTGCTGCCCCTGGGCTCTCTGGTGTACCTGCTGTTCTGCGTCAGCAAGTGGGGCTGGGGCTACGACAAGTACCTGGAGGAGGCCAACGCCGGCCAGGGTGTGAAGATGCCCCGTTGGCTGAGACCTTACTTCCTGTATGTGCTGCCGATTCTGATCCTGGTGATTTTGATTCAGGGCCTGATTCCCTCATAAGAGACAAAGGTTCAAAACCCGCATCCATAGCTGTGGGACGCCGGATGGAGGAGATTTTTTCTCGTCAGACCAGGAGATTCTCCACGGCAATCTGACGGACTGCAAGGGAAGGCAACTGTTAGTATGGCGGGAAAGAGACCGTCCGGATGGCGTTCAACAGCTATCGCACAGATGCAAAAGCACACCGCTCTGTCAAAACAGAGCGGTGTGCTTGCTTTTGCGTTCTCACTCACGCAGGCCCATGGTCTCCCATTTGTGGCCCAGGAAGCGGGGGAGGAAAAAGGCGATGCGCAGGCCCCAGTCCACAAACATCGCCATCCAGATGCCCACCACGCCAAAGCCCAGGCGGCGGCCCAGCAGGATGCCGAAGCCCACCCGCATGGTCCACATGGACACGGTGGAGACCACCATGGTAAACCGGGTGTCCCCGGCGGCCCGGAGGGCCTGGGGCAGGGTGAAGGACAGAGGCCAGATCAAAATACCCATGATGCCGTGCATCCACACGATCTGCCGGGCGTAGCCCGCCGCCTCTGCGGACACGTTGTACAGCCGCAGCAGCAGCGGAAGGGAGGCGAAGGTAGCGGCCACAAACAGCGCCATGAAGAGGTAAGTGTATTTCATCAGCTTTTGGGTATAGATCCGGGCCTTTTCGCAGCTGCCGGCTCCAATGCAGCGGGAGACCACCGTCACGATGGCCAGGCCCAGCGCGTTGCCTGCGACACATTGAAAAGAGGCCAGATTGTTGCCGATGGCGTTGGCCGCCACAGAGGCGGTGCCCAGCACGGACACGGTGGACAACAGCAAGATCTTGCCCAGCTGAAACATGCTGCTCTCCAGCCCGTTGGGTACGCCGAAGCGAAGGATATTCCGCACCACGTAGCCGTCATGCCGGAGCGTGAACCGCTCCACCCGCATAGGCAGACCCGGACGGCGCAGCAGGACCACCATGACGGCCGCCGCCGCCAGCCGGGACACCACTGTGGGGATGGCCACCCCCTCCACGCCCATGTGGAAGACGAAGATCAAAAGGGCGTTGCCCGCGATGTTTATGACGTTCATGCCCAGAGAGACCCACATGGAGATCCTGGACCAGCCCATTACCCGGAACAGGGCCGCTCCGGCGCTGTAAATGGCCAGAAACGGGGTGGAGGACTCTACAATGAGGTAGTAGGTGTTGGCGTAAGCGGCCACATCCGGCTCTACGTGACCGAAGACCGTGTTCAGCACGAAGCCTCTTCCCAGGTAGAACAGCAGCGTGATCAGCAGGGAGACCTCCCCCATGAACAACAGCAGCTGGGCGCTGGAGTGGCCGGCCTTTTCCGGCTCCCGGCGGCCCAGGTACTGCCCGGCGATGGCGGCGCCTCCGGTGGCCAGGGCCGCGAAGGCGTTGACCAACAGAACGTTTACCGTGTCCACCAGGGATACGGCGGAGATAGCCGCCTCACCCACCTGGGAGACCATCACGGAGTCAAAGAGCCCAACGGTGATGGCCAGCAGCTGTTCAATGACCAGCGGCACGATAAGCCGCCGCAGATCCTGCGCGGAAAATTCAATGTTGATGAGACTGTTTTCCAAAACGCTCCCTCTTTCCAAAGCCCTCAGCGGAACTCCCGGGGGCTCATGTGAAAGGTATTCTGAAAAGCCCGCAGGAAGGTGGAGTACTCCGAAAAGCCCGCCTGTTCCGCCGCTTTCATCACAGGCACGCCGGAGCGGATCAGCTCCCCGGCCCGCAGCAGCCGCTTCTGGCTGATATACTGGTGCACCGTGTAGCCGGAGACGGCCTTGAACCGGTGCATCAGGTAGTAGCGGCTGAGATAGAACCGCTTGGAGAGGCTCTCCACGGTGAGCTCCTCCTCCAGATGGGCGGCGATATATTTCAAAATCTCCTCGATCTTGGGGTCCACCCGATAGCTGTCCCGTTCCTCCTGGGCGGTGCGGCTGCGGAGGATGTCCCGGTTTACGCCGATTAACAGCTGCTGGCAGAGAGTGTCTGCCAGGCGGCCGGCGGCGAACTCCCGGGACCGCAGGGCCTCCTCCAGCCGCTGAATATCCTTCATATACTCCAGCCGCCGCTCCGGACTGGTGCGCAGCAGGTGGAAGCCCCGCTCCCGGACGGTGTGGAAGCAGGCGTCCAGAGCCTCATTCGGGTCGCTTCGATCCGCCAGCCACTCCCGGCCCAGCCAGACTACCACCCGCTCATAGGGCTCGGTGGGGTCGATGGTGGGACGGTGAATCATGTTGTGCTGCACCAGCAGCACGTCCCATGGGCGGAGGAAGTAGGTGACGCCCTCTACCACATAGGTGACCCTGCCGCCCAGCAGCAGAATCAGCTTGTCGAACTCGTGGTAGTGGTAATCCAGCTTGGGCGCGCGGCTGTCCTTCAGGTGGAAGAGGCGGAAGCCCTCGTTCAAATAGCCCCGCTTTCCAACCTCGCTCCTGTCCAGCATGGGTTCACCTCCGGATTTTTCTTGGTTGAAGCGTTATGACTATACCGCACTTTTTGCGGTTTTACAACCGGGATTCCGCACAAAACCATGCGGATATTCCAGTCCTCTTTGGGCAAAAGGCCATCGCCGCCGCAGGAGAAAAACGCCGGAAGTGTAAGAACCTGAATTCACAGCCGTTGGACGCCGTCCGGACAGTCCGTTTTCCGCCATACCGTGTCGCTCTCCCCGGCAATCCGTCGGGATTGCCGGGGAAAATCCCCCGGTCTGAAGGAAAATTTTTCGTCCGTCCGGCGTCCCCCGGTTTTGAATACAGGTTCTAAGGCTGCAAATATATCCCCGGTATGGGCGAGGTCAGTATCCCCTTGTCCGGTCCACCAGGTTTTGCAGGGGCTCGCCCCGGCCATAGCGCAGCAGGTCCGCGCAGAACATCTCCACGTTGACGTCGCAGGTGTAGCCCAGAGTCATGTTGCCGGAGACATGGGGCGTCAGGATGATGTTTTTGGCACTCCACAGAGGGTGGTCCGGCGGCAGGGGCTCCGGGTCCATCACGTCCAGGGCGGCCCCGGCCAGGCGGCCGCCGTTCAGCGCCTCTATCAGGGGCTCCTGCTCAATGGCGGTGCCCCGGCCCACGTTGACGACATAAGCCTCCGGAGGCAGCAGGGCGATGCGGGAGCGGTTCAGGATGTGAACGGTCTCCGGTGTGCTGGGCAGGGACATGATGAGGACCTTGACGGAGGGGAGAACCTCGTCCAGCCGGGAGATGGGGTACACCGCGTCAAAGCCCGGCGCCGCCCGGCCGGAGCGGCTGAGGCCGGTGATCCTGGCCGCCCCCATGCCCCGCAGGCGCTCCGCCGCGTTGACGCCGATGTTCCCGGTGCCCAGCAGGGTGAATTCGTTGTCCCGGATGGAGCGGATGGGCAGCTGGTTGGACCATCCCCGGTCCCGGACAATGGCCTCGTACTCCGGCATCCGCCGCAGCAGCATCAGCGTCACCATCACCACATGCTCGGCGATGGTGACGCCGTAGCTGTTGGAGTTGGTGAGCATACAGTCGGGGTTGGCGAAGACGGAGGGGTCCTTGCAGTAGGGGTCCACCCCGGCGTAGGAGCAGCAGTACCATTTTAGAGAGGCGGGGGCCGAGCGCAGCAGGTCCAGGGAGTGGGCGTAGAGCACCTCGCAGTGCTGGAGGCAGGCCCGGGCCTCGTCAAACTGGTCGGGAGTAAAAAAATGGGGCGCAAAGCCCGCCTGACTGGCGGCGGCCTGGATTTTGACCCGGTGGGCCTCGGTCAGAAACTCCTGACAGATACAGATGTCACGGCTCATAGACAGTCTCCTTATATTATATGTCACAGGGATTCACAGATCTGTTCGGCGCAGCGCATTCCGTCCGCGGCGGCGGAGAGAATGCCCCCGGCGTAGCCGGCGCCCTCGCCGCAGGGGTACAGCCCCGGGAGGGAAGACTGGCAGGTCTCGTCCCGGGGGATGCGGACGGGGGAAGAGGAACGGCTCTCCACAGCGGTGAGCACCGCGTCCGGGGCGTCGTAGCCCCGGAGCTTCCGCCCCAGGATGGGCAGGGCCTCCGCGATGGCGTCCGACACAAACGGGGGGAGGCATTGGTGCAGGTCGGTCCACACCACGCCGGGGCGGTAGCTGGGGACCACCCGCCCGGGGCCGGCGGAGGGCCGCCCCGCCAGAAAGTCCTCTATCCGCTGGGCCGGGGCCCGGTACCCGCCGCCCCCCAGATCATAGGCGGCCTGCTCCAGACGCCGCTGGAACTCGATGCCCGCCAGGGGAGAGTTTCCGCCAAAGTCCTCAGGGGTTACGTTTACCAGCAGCGCGCCGTTGATGTTCGCCCGGCTCCGGGCAAATTCGCTCATGCCGTTGGTGACCACCTGGCGTTCCTCTGAGGCGGCGGCCACCACCTCTCCGCCGGGGCAGACGCAGAAGGAGAAGACGGATCGTCCGCCGCTCAGGTGGCAGAAGAGTTTGTAGCTGGAGGCCGGGAGCCCCGGGTGCCCGGCGTACCGCTTGTACTGGGCGGCGTCGCAGTCCGCCTGCCGGTGCTCGATCCGCACGCCTACGGCGAAGGGCTTGGCCTCCATGGACAGGCCCCGGGCATGGAGCATGGCGAAGGTGTCCCGGGCGGAGTGGCCGGGACACAGGGCCAGACGGGAGCAGGGGAGGGAGTACGCCCCTGCCGGTCCCTCAGCCACAACGCCCGCCAGACGGCCCTGCCGGATGTCCAGGTCTGTCAGGCGGGTCTCAAAGCGGATGTCCGCCCCCAGGCGGAGCAGCTCCCGGCGCAGGTTTTTCAGGACGATGTGGAGATAGTCCGTGCCCACGTGGGGCCTGGCGTCTATGAGGATGTCCGGCGGCGCACCGCAGGATACCAGCTGTTCCAGGATGAAGCGGTGGCGGGGGTCCCTGGTGCCGGTGTTCAGTTTTCCATCGGAGAAGGCCCCGGCGCCCCCCTCGCCAAACTGGACGTTGGAGGTCAGGTCCAATTGGCCGGTGGACCAGAACCGCTCCACGTCCGTCTGCCGGGCCTCCACGCCCCGGCCCCGCTCCAGCAGGATGGGCCGCAGTCCCGCCCGGGCCAGCACCAGGGCGCAGAAGAGGCCCGCCGGTCCGGCTCCCGCCACCACCGGCGGCGTCTCCGGCGCGGGCCGGGGGCCGGGGGGGACATAGGCGGGTTTCGGCACGGAGAGACTTATCCTTTTATCCCGGCGGCGTTTTAAAACGGCGGCCTCGTCCCGGACAGCGGCCTCTACGGTATAGACCAGGGCCGGGTCCTCCCGGGCGTCTACGCTGCGGCGGAGGATGCGGAGGGAGAGTATGTCCGCCGCCCGCACCCGCAGCAGCCGGGCGGCCTCCGCCGTGAGACCGTCTGTGGAGGCGCCGGGGGGGAGTTTGATGTTTTCGATTTTCAGCAAGCGCGTCACGCCCTTTCCCTGGGGAGAATTTACGGAATCATTGTAACACAGATATTCCCGCTGGAAAACAGCGGGTTCAAAAATTATATACAAAGTTTTCAGGCGTTTTTAAGTTACGGAGCCTATACTGTGGTCAAAGCTCAGGGGAATGGAAGAGATTTCAAAGAAAATGCAAAGAAACTTCAAACTTTTGACACATTCCCGGGGTATGATTGGTTCTAAAGAAAAGAAGACTGGGATACATCATAGGAGGTAAACGTTATGTATAACGACGAGCGCAATCTATACCACTACACCTACCGCAAGGACGGCAGCGAGACCGCGCCGCCTCCGGCGGACAATTACCAGCCCATCCAGGGGCCTGTGCAGGAGATGAAGCCCGTGAGGAAAAACAGAATCGGATTGAAGATCACCGCTCTGGCCCTGAGCTGCGCGCTGCTGGGCGGCGGCGTGGGCGGCGGGGTGGTCTGGGCCGCCACAAGCCGCGGCGGCAGCGCCGGCCAGAGTGGCCCCGTGCTGAGAAACGACGCCGCATCCTCCGGAGAGACCCCCGTCTCCTCCACCGTGAAGCTCTGCCGGGTGGACGGAAAGACCCTCCTTACGGACGCGGAGGTCTATGCCGCCAATGTGGACAGCGTGGTGGCCATCAACACCACCGGCACCGCCACCGCCAGCAACGGCTTCTGGCAGACGCAGCAGCCAACCACCGGCGCTGGCTCCGGCTTCGTCCTGACCCCCGACGGCTTCATCGCCACCAACTACCATGTCATCGACGGGGCCGAGACCGTAAAGGTGGCGTTCTGCAACGGGGATACCTACGACGCGGAGGTCATCGGCGGCGAGGAGGACTATGACATCGCCGTCATCAAGGTGGAGGCGGAAAATCTCAAGCCCGTCACCATGGGGGACAGCACTTTGCTGAACGTGGGCGACCGGGTGCTGGCCATCGGCAATCCCCTGGGAGAGCTGACCTTCTCCCAGACCGGCGGCATGGTCTCCTCCGTGAACCGGGCCATTAACGTGGAGGGCGTGCCCTTCAACATGATTCAGACCGACGCCTCCATCAACCCCGGCAACTCCGGCGGGCCCATGTTCAACCAGTACGGCCAGGTGGTGGGCATCGTCTCCGCCAAGTACACCAACACCGCCTCCGGCGCCAGCGCCGAGGGACTGGGCTTCGCCATCCCCATCAACGACGTGGCCGCCATGATCCAGGACATCATGACCAATGGCTATGTTACCAACAAGCCGTATCTCGGCGTCACGGCCATGACCATGAGTCAGGATCTGGCCAACCAGTTCCGGTATGACATCACCGAGGGCGTTTTCATCAGCGCCGTGGACAAGGACGGCGCGGCGGACCGGGCGGGCCTCCAGATGGGCGACGTCATCACCAAGGTGGACGAACACGAGATCAAGAGCATGGCGGACCTGACCATTGTGAAAAAGCAGTACAGCGCCGGGGACACCGTTACCCTCACCATCTACCGCCAGGGGGAGACCATGGAGGCGGAGCTGACCTGGGACAGCGTACCTGAGGAACAGCAGCAGCCTCAGGAGGCACCTCAGCAGCCCCAGGGAGGCAATGACCAGTACGGCAACGGCTATATGGACCCCTATGACCTCTTCGACTACTTCTTCGGCAACCGGGGCTGGTAACAGCCCGCAGTGATTTCCCTTTCCTGTGTCCGGAGGCGGCTTCGCGGCAGCAGCTGCGGCAAGGCAAAAAAGCCGTCTATGCGGCGGACAGGGAGAAAGGTTATTAGATAGAGACGCAGATCAGTTGACAAAGCGCACCGTGCCTTCGCACGGTGCGCTTTTTGCCGTAGTTACGTATCCTGTTCCTTTATTCGGATTTCCAGATAGCAGTGTTCCTGCTCCATGTCCAGCTCAACCCAGGTGACGCCGCTTGCCAGGTCAAAGCCCAGGTTCTGCCGGACAATCTCGATGCCCTCCGTGTTCTCCAGGGCGGCGGTTTGCCGGGTGAAGTTCAGGGAGGAGCCCAGCCGGGTCACCAGGTCGTAGCCCTGGAGGCCCACGTTCTCCGAGCCGGAACAGTGGAAGTCATAGCTGGGTTCCTTCCACATCCGGCACTCCACCGTCATGCTGCCCCCGGCGGGGACGGTGACGGGGAAGGCCAGGTACAGCACCCGCTGGTGGAACAGCGTCTCGCTGAGGATGTCGTCCAGCCGCCCGTCGGCGTAGCGGTCCTTGGGCCGGCCGGAGAGGAGGCCGTACTGGGTCAGGAGCTGGGAGACGGCCCCACGGTACATGGAGAAGGGAACGCTGTCAAAGGCGTTCTCCTGGTCCAGTGCCCGGCCCTGGGTGTAGAAGGTCCGGTACTCCCGGCACAGGCGGTCCAGCACCGCGTCCAGGGTGGTCTCTTCCCGGGTGACGGTGCAGGAGACACCGTCCACTTCCTCGCCGGCTTCACAGCCGCCGTCCTTATAGCCCTGGAGGGTGTAGTCTCCGATGTCCTCCCCTAGAACCACCAGGACCTTGGTTGCCGATTCCCGCCGGACGCCGTCGGGAACGAAGTAGCTGTACTGCCGCCAGCCGGTCTCATCGTCCCAGCTCTGACCGTTGAAGCCGTAGCAGAGGATCTCCGTGGCCTCCGGGTCAATGGTAAAGGTGACGGCCTGGGTGGCGGCCTGGTACTTCTCGTGGGGGGCCTCAAAATCCGAAAAGTGGTACACGGTTACCGGGACGTCCAGGACCGGGTACTCCCCCAGGGCTTGAGACAGGTAAGCACCGTCCTCCAGCAGGGTTTGGTACTCCTCCCAGCTGTTGAGTCCCGCCAGGTTCAGGGTGTCGTGGTCCGGGTCCTCCTCACCGTAGGCGCTGCTAAAGCCCCCCGCATAGGGACCGGCGTACAGGGCCGCCTCCGCCGCCGCGCCGCCCACGGACACCGCGGGCCGGACCCTTGCCAGGGAGTCGAAATTCCCGGCGAAGGGGTAGAGGGCCGTGACGGTGACGTCCTCGGACCCGGGGTTGGACAGGACATAGCGGTCCGTCACCTCCGCTCCCCACTGGCGGGGCTCTCCGTCAGCATATGCCCCGGGGGCGAAATCCCAGGTGAGAGTACGCTCCGCCGTGAGGCAGGAGCCGGTCTCCAGCGCGGTCAGAGGGAACACCGGTCCGGCATAGGACATAAACACCGTGCCCTCACTGTGGCCGCTGCCGCCGCTGCCGGCGCCGGGGGCCATTCCGTCCGCGCCGCCGCTGACGCCGTTCATGGCGCCGCCGGAGCGGAGCCAGAGTCCCAGGCCGCAGATCAAAACCAGGCATGCGGCAAGGCCCAGAAGACGCCTCGTGGCGGCCCGCCGCTTGAAAGCGGCGGCTGAGGAGGCGGGCACCGCCTCCTCAATGAGATCGTCGTCCACAAGCCCTAAGATCTGAAATAATCGCTCACGTTTCATAGATCAATCCCCTCCTCCTCCAAACAGGCCCGCAGTGCCTTCCGAGTGCGGAAAAGAGAGGATTTCACCTTCCCCACGCCGCATCCCCGCTCCGCCGCGATGTCTGCCAGGTTCTGGCCGTACCAGTACCGCCGCAGGAAGACCACGCGGCTTTCCGCCGGGAGACGCCACAGAAAGGCGCTGATGAGCGCGGCGATTTCCTGATCCTCCAGCTGCCGTTCGACGCCGTGGGGAGAGGGGACGCAGTCGTCCAGCTCCCCCAGGAGCACCTCCATGGCTCCGCCGCCCCGCCGCTGGGTGCGCTCCTCCTTCCAGCGGTCCAGGGACAGGTTCCGGGTGATGCGCCCCAGCCAGGCCCGGAGGGCCGCGGGCCGGGCGGGGGGAATGGCGTTCCAGGCCCGCAGGTAGGTGTCGTTGACGCACTCCTCCGCGTCGCCCCGGCTGCGGAGGATATTCCACGATAGGGAGTGGAGGAAGGAGCCGTATTTTCCGGCGGTCTCCTCTACAGCCCGTTGGTCCCGGCCCCAGTACAGATCGATGATGGCGCTGTCCTCCATGAAGTTCCGCCTCCTTTCGCTGATGTACAGCCGCCGCGGTTGAGAAGAACCGGCTGCTTCTTTTCAAGCCTGCGTTGACTGTATCTGACAGTATAGACGGGAAAATTGACGGTTGGTTTCACATAACAGAAAATTTCCGGAGAGGGACCTTTCCAGAGACCAGTATACCACAGAGTTGACGAAATTACGAAAAGGTGTATAATGAAGGCATTATTGTACGGAGGGGGTGTGCGCGATGGTTCGCCGCCGGGTCCAACTGAATGCGGTTCAGACGCTGGCCCTGGGATTTGCCGCGCTGATTCTGCTGGGCGGCGTGCTGCTGGCTCTGCCGCTCTCCTCCCGGGATGGAAACGCCCTGCCGTTTCTGGACGCGCTCTTTACCTCGGCGTCCGCCTCCTGCGTCACGGGGCTGGTGCTGTACGACACCTGGACCCAGTTCACCCTCTTCGGACAGGCGGTGATTCTGCTGCTGATCCAGGTGGGAGGCATGGGGTTTATGACCGTCTCCATCCTGGTGGCCATCCTGCTTCACCGCCGCATCGGCCTGCGCCAGCGGTCCATTTTGATGGACAGCGTAGGGGCCCTTCAGATGGGGGGCATTGTGCGGCTGACCCGCCGGGCCATCCGTGTGACCCTTACCTGCGAGGGGACGGGGGCGGCGCTGCTGGCGCTGTGGTTCTGCCCCCGGTACGGTTTGGGACGGGGGCTCTGGATGTCGCTGTTCCACGCGGTCTCTTCTTTCTGCAACGCCGGGTTTGATCTTCTGGGCACGGGGACGTCTCTGACTTCCATCGCCGGAGAGCCGCTGCCAAACATTGTCCTTATGGCCCTGGTGATCTGCGGCGGTCTGGGCTTTCTGGTGTGGGACGATCTCCTGATTCACGGGCGCCATGTCCGCCGCTGGCGGCTGCACTCCAAAATTGTGGTATTCTCCACCACACTGCTGTTCGTGGGCGGCGCCATGGCGTTTTATTTCATTGAAAGAGACTATGCCTTTGCCGGAGCCGGCCCCGGGAAGCGGGCGCTGATGGCGGCCTTTCAGTCCGTCACCTGCCGGACGGCGGGATTCAACACGGCCCCTCTGACGGCTCTGAGCCAGAGCGGCACTCTGCTGACTATGTCGCTGATGTTCATTGGCGCGGGCTCCGGCTCCACCGGCGGCGGCGCCAAGGTGAACACGATTGCCGTGCTGTTTTTAAGCGCCGCCGCCCAGATACGGCGGAAGGAGGATGTGAATGTCTTCCGCCGCCGCCTGGATACGGCCACCATCCAGAGGGCGTACTCCTCGGTGAGCGTCTTCTTCATGGCCTGTCTGGCGGGAACCATGGTCATGTGCCTCCAGGGCATCTCTCTGGACAGCGCGCTGTTCGAGGCCATCTCCGCCGTGGGCACCGTGGGGCTGACCCGGGGGGTGACGCCGTACCTTCCGGAGCTGTCCAAGCTGACGGTGCTGCTGATGATGTTTGCCGGCCGGGTGGGCAGCATGTCCGTGGCCATGGCCGTGACCCGGGATAAGCCCCAGCCAAAGCTGCGGAACATCCCGGAAAAGATCTTGATTGGATAGGGGGAGCAGGGAATGAAATCCTTTTTGGTAGTGGGTCTGGGCCGGTTTGGCCGACACCTGACCAAGTGTTTGGCGGAACTGGGCAACGAGGTGATGATCCTGGACCAGGACGAGGAGCAAGTGGCCCGGCTGGCCTCCACAGCCACCGCCGCCTGCGTGGGGGACTGCCAGGACGAGCAGGTGCTGGCGTCCCTGGGAATTCGGAACTTCGACGTGTGTTTTGTCTGCGTGCGGGACGATTTCCAGTGTTCCCTGGAGGCCACCGCCACGCTGAAAGAGCTGGGGGCCAAGTGCGTGGTGGCCCGGGCGGACCATGAGCGGCAGATCAAGTTTCTGAAAAAGATCGGCGCGGACTATGTGATCCACACGGAGATGGACATGGCGGCCAGGGCGGCTATGCGCTTTTCCGCCCGCAACGCCTTCGATTACTTTGAGCTGACGCCCAAGTACGCGGTCTTTGAGATCGAGACCCCCCGGGAGTGGGAGGGCCGCACAGTGATGGAGATGGACGTTCGCCGCCGGTACAACGTGAACATCCTGGGCGTGAAAAACGGGGACGAGATTGAGCCCCTGCTGAGCCCGGACTACCGCTTTGAGCCCGACGCCCACCTGATCGTGGCCGGGGACAAGGAGGCCGGCGTCCGGCTGATGAACGAGGAGTCGTGAGCGAACCATCAAATTTATGATTTTTCGCTGGAATCTGGAAGTCATAGTTTCGCTGCGGCCGCCCATACTATCGCCGGGGTGATTTTATGCCGCATCGCAAAAAAGCGGTCAACGGCCTGGACGACGGCAAGCCCTTTCTGCGGTTGGAGCCGGAGAAGCGCATGTGTCCCATTTTCGACCCTGTGACCATCGCGAAATTCCCGGTGGCCCCGCCGGAGGACATGGGATTCCGGGTTTTGGACAACTTCTGCGAGGAGCACATCCTGTAAAAAAGGACAGGGGACGGATCATCCGTCCCCTGTCCTTTTTATGGGAATTACGACTGATCCTGGCTCTGGTACGTCGTCAGGGAGACCGTCACATCCGAGACCGGGAGATCCCGGGGATGAATATCGCGGTCTGTGGCGCTGCGGCTGACGCCAAAGGAGAAGCTCCGCTGCATGGGGTTGGTGTCCTCGTCCGGCAGCACCCGGAACACCCGCGCCAGGGTTTCGCCGGGCTGCACATGGAGGGTGGGAAAACGCTCCCACCGGTTGGCGATGGTGACCGGCCGCATGACGGTGACGTCCTTTGGGGTCTTACCGTGGTTGGTCACGGTGTAGACAAGGTATGTCTCACCGCCGGAGGCCGGATGAGGGTGGGCGGAGACCGTCGGAAAGCTGCCGTCGGGGGACTGCATCCGGGTCTCGCGGAGGTAATAGCTGCTGGATTTTTCGGCAGTCAAATCCTTCACCGTCTCCGGGTCGACCTCCTCCAGGCTGCCGATGACTTTGCCGTACTCCGGCTCGTTGGGAGGCGTGGGTCTGGGCGGGTCGTCGCCGGACCGGGTCTCCACCGCGATCGTCACATCGCCGGGGGCCGGCGGCGTAACGCCGATGTCCACGCTGCCCGTCTCTTCATCCCAGCTGATGTCCGCGTCCAGCAGCTCCGGGAGCCGGGAGGCGGCGATGTAGTTGGTCCTGTCTCCGGCGGCATCGGTATAGGTGATGGTGGAGGGCACCTGTTGGCCGCTGGGGGCGGTCCAGGCCTCGCCCGCTTTCACCTGCTGTTCCCGCATGACCCGGGAGGACACCGTGGATTCCCGAATACGCAGATGTTTTGCGATTTCCCGGTTGCTCAGCTCCTCCACCAGTTTCAGCTCCAGCACCCGGCGGTAGCCCTCCGGCAGCTCCCGAACCAGGGAGACCAGGTATTGATAGCCATCCCCGCCGGTTTCCTGGGCGGGTGGGTCCCAGTCCTCCGGCAGGGGAACGGTCCGGCTCTGGAGGCGCGTCAGGTCCAATGCCGCGTTTTTGGCGGCGGTGACGGCGTAGCCCCCGGCCTTCTCCCAGCTGAGGGCGGACACCAGTTCCCATTTCTGGATGAGACGGAGCCAGGCCTGCTGGGCGGCATCCTCAGCCTGCTCCGGACTTCCCAGAATCCGCAGGGCCACCGCGTAGATCTTTTTCTCCATGGCCTCGTAGAGCCGGGTGAACTTCTGCCGGTCCGCCTCGGTCTCCAGCATGGCCAGGAACATTGTCAGCATGGGAGATCCCCTCCTTTGTCTCAGTGGTACCACTATAACAGGGACGTTTGAAAACGTCAAAGTATCCCAGGGTTTGGGGAAATTTTTTAAAAAGCGTCAAATATCAAGGGCTGCTGCGGGCGGCGTGCCTGCCGCCCTGGAAATTGTTGCATTGTACATTCACGGCGGATGCGTGTATTGTTGAGAGAGGAAAATTTTTTGCAAAATGGTGTAATACTTTCTCCGCTCCATCCGTTTACCGGGTAGAAGCGGCACCAATTCAACAGAGAAAGAGGGGAGCTTTCATGCTTGCAATCTGCCTTGCCATGCTGGAGACCGAAGGGGACCGGCGGCGGTTTACGCATCTCTACGAGGCATATGAGAAGAAAATCTACGCGGTGGCCCTGCGCCTCCTGGGGGATCAGCCCCGGGCGGAGGACGCCGCCCAGCAGACGTGGCTCCAGCTGCTGCGCCGGTGGGAGCGGGTGTCCGCCCTGCCCTGGGAGGAGACGGAGGGGTACGTGGTCACCGCAGCCAAGAACTGCGCCCTGGACATCCTCCGGGCAGAGCGGCGGACCACCGCCTTTCCCGAGGACTGGGACCCGCCGGCCCGGGAGGAGCGTCAGGACGAGTACGACTACCTGGTGTCCTTGATCCGGGCCCTGCCGGAGAGCTACCGGAGGATTTTAGAGCTCAAGTGCGTGGAGGAGTGGACCAATAAGGAGATCGCCCGGCGGCTGGGGCTCAAGGAGTCCACGGTGGCGGTGCGCGTCCTGCGGGGGAGAACCATGCTGAAAGAGCGGCTGGAGAGGGAGGGATACACCTATGCGGCAGTTTGACGCCCTTTTGCGCCAGGGACTGATGGAGGCAAACCTGGCCCAATATGAGAACGTGCTGGAGCGGGCGGACGACCGGGAGGCGGACTTCTCGCCCAAGTACCGCCGGGAGCGGATGCGGCTTTTGGCGGACCCCTGGGGCTGGGAGAAGCGCCAGCCGGAGCGGCCCATGCTGCGCCGGGGGATCACCCGGGGCGTGGCCGTGGCGGCTGCGGTGATCCTGCTGGCTGTGACGGCGGTGGCGGTCTCCGCTCCGCTGTGGATCGCCTTCTTCGGCGGGCTGGACCAGCGGCAGCAGGAGATTATCAGCGATATGGAGATCAGCGGCGAGAAGGCGGAGAAAACAGCTCCGGAAGAGACCCCGTCGGAGAATCTTCTGCCGCCGCCGGCCGAGCACGGCGGTGTGACGGTCACACCCCTGCGCATCCTGGGGGCGAAGAACCAGCTCTATCTGGTGCTGGAGATCCGCGCGCCGGAGGGGACGGTGTTCCATCCGGAGGATGATCTGCATCTCTCCGGCAGCCTCCGTCCGTCCGACAAATGGCGGGCGGAACATCGGGGAGAAATAGCCGCGGCTTCCGGCAGCGTCACCGTGCTGGAGGCCGGAACCAGGGAGCCCAACGTGCTGGTGGTCGTTCTGGAGGAAATGGTATCCTATGAAGTCGGAGGCTCTACCTACCAGCTCCGGCAGCTCCAGCGAAAGACAGCGGACAGGGAGTATGAGACGATATTCGGCGGCTGGGACCCGGAAACGGGACCCACGGATCGCTGGGATATCCCCATCCCGGAGGATCTGAACAAGGACCAGGTGCTGGAGCCACAGGTGGAGGGCATGGTTATGACACAGGGTGAAAAGCGCATGACGCTGCTGTCCATGAGCGTCTCTCCTCTGGGAGTCTGGTGGAAGTACCGGCTGGAGGGCGAGGACCCGTGGCCCCAGGTCCGCATGGCTCTGCGGATGAAGGACGGCAGTGAGATCAAGGCGGACCCCAGCCAGATGACCACGGGCGACACGGGCTCCGGCCTCACGGGAAGCGTGCGCTTTGAAAAGCCCGTGGACCTCAGCCAGGCGGAGGCGGTGCTGTGGGAGGACGTGGTGATTCCCCTGGAACAGCCGGAACAGGGCATGGAATAGGCCATGGAAATATCACTAAATATTTTTGAAATCATGAAATATAACGCGCTTTCCCACCGTTTACCTGACAGAACGGGGAGGACATCCCCTGACAAAGAGACAGAAAGGAAGAATATTATGAAGTATACAAGACCCATTCGATCCCTGCTCTGCGGCCTGGGGGCGGCCCTGCTGCTTTTGACCTGCCTGCCCGCCTCCGCTCTGGCGGCGGAAAAGAGCTTTACCTCCATGTTCCCCGGCTATGCCGACGGGGCCAGGGACCCCAAGGCCGCCGAGGCGGTGCTTGCCGGCATGGGCACCCTCATCGGCCAGAAGCAGACTGTAAACGGCGTCACCCTCACCCTGGAGGGAGCTCTCTGGAACAAGGATAAAATGCTGCTGTCCTTCACCATTGACGGCGCCAGCATCCCCAAGGACGTCCCCGACGGCTTTCATTTTAGCCGGGACGTCATGCAGGTCACTCTGGCGGAGCACCAGCGGGAGACCTACGTCCGGAGTGAGATGGAGGAGACGGAAAAGCTCCTGGCCGAAACCCGCACGCCTTCCACCAAAGAGGAGCTGGACGCCCGGGTGAAGGAGGCCCTGGGCCGCGGCAAGCCCAAGCTCTTCCACCTGCCCACCCTGGTCCGCGGCGGCGGGAAGGAGCGGCTGCTGGTGAGCGTCTCTATCCTTCCCTACGTGGAAAAGCCAGAGCTGACGGTCCATATGGAGAGCCTGGTGCTCTACAAAAACGCCGAGGGTAAATACTGGCCCCGTTCCTATGACGGCTATGAGCCCCTCACCCTGGTGTCAGGGCCCTTTGACTTCACCTTCACGGCGGAGAGGCACTTGAAGCCCCTGGTCTACACCGGCGCGGTGGACGTCACGGTGCAGGGCATCCCTGTCCAGGTGCAGAAGATCACCGTCACCGCCTTTGGCGCTGAGGCGGAGTGTGAAACCCTCCAGAAGCTGGACCTCCAGAACGACTACACGAACGAGACCCTAAAGCTGGACCCCGTCCGCCTCAACGGCGTCTGGACGAAGGATGGTCAGCCCCTGAAGGGCACCATGGACGGCCGCATGGGCGGGAGCATTTTCACCCCGGACCCGCGGTTGGGGAAGGCCTGGGTGAGCACCGAAAACTCCCACCCCTATGCCGTCGACCCCGCCTCCGTGACGGCGGTGGACCTGGGCGGCGTCCGGGTGGAGCTCAGCAAGCTGACGCTCCAGGAGAACCCGCCCCTCCAGGAAATGATGATCGCTCCCATCTATTCCGGGACGGAGGAGAAGAAGGAAGATCTGACGCCCGCCCAGATTGCCCAGGCCGAAGCGGAGCGTGAGAAGAAGCTGGAGGAGGCCAAAAAGATCGCCTACCAGGACCTGAGCACCGCCTCCAAGGAGATGCAGGCCAAAATCTTAGAGGCCCGGAAGCTCATCATCAACTCCACCAGCTGGGTAGCCGACGGATTTGATGCCTGCGTCACTGACAAAGACGGCAAACAGGTACCGGTCCCCCACTTCTCCGACCTCTTCCCCGGCTGGGAGATGCCCAAGGCATGATCCCCGTTTTGTCACCGATTTGTTACACATCCCCCCGGCGGGCTGTGCTATGATAGGTCCATCTGATGGAAACGGAGGGACCGTCCATGCGGCTCTATTTCAAACAGCGATTCTTCTCCTGGTTTGACAGCTATGACATCTACGACGAGGCGGGGAACACCGTCTACACCGTGGAGGGCCAGCTCTCCTGGGGCCACTGCCTCCATATCCTGGACCATACCGGGAACCACGTCGGCACCGTCCAGGAGCGGGTCTTTACCCTGCTGCCAAAGTTTGAGCTCTACCAGGGCGGGGAGTACATCGGCTGCATCCAGAAGGAGTTCTCCTTTTTCCGCCCCCGGTTTGACATCGACTGCTTCGGCTGGCAGGTGGAGGGGAGCTTCTGGGAGTGGGACTACACCGTCCGGGAGCCCTGCGGCGCCGTGGTGGCGGTTATCTCCAAGGAGCTTTTGAACTGGACGGACACCTACTCCATCGAGGTGGCAGACCCCGGGAACGCCCTGTACGCACTAATGCTGGTGCTGGCCATCGACGCGGAGAAGTGCTCAAGGAATTGAGAAAAACAGCCAGGCGCGGAATGCGCCTGGCTGTTGGTTATTCGGCCGCCTCCGCGGCAAGCTCGTCCTTTGCCTGCCGGAGGACCTTTTTCTCCGCCTTGGTGGTGAGCTGCGTTTCGTCGAATCTTGCAAAGAGGTCCGGACGGCGGCGCATGGTGCGCTTGTAGCTCTCCTTCTTCCGCCAGTCCGCCACCTTGCCGTGGTCGCCGGAGAGGAGGACCTCCGGCACCGCCCGGCCGTGCCACACCGCCGGGCGGGAGTACTGGGGATACTCCAAAAGGCCGTTCCAGTGGCTCTCCTCCTGAAAGCACTCCGGGTCCGGCAGGACGCCGGGGACCATGCGGCACACCGCGTCCGCCACCGCCATGGCGGGGATCTCCCCGCCGGTGAGGACGAAGTCCCCCACGCTGATCTCCTCGTCCACGCACTCGTCCAGAAACCGCTGGTCCACGCCCTCGTAGTGGCCGCAGACTAAGATCAGGTGATCGTAGGCGGCGTGGAGCTCCCTGGCGGTCTCCTGGGTAAAGGTCCTGCCGCAGGGGGAGAGGAAGATGGTCCGCCCGGGGCCGTGGACTTCCGTGACGTGGGCCCAGCAGCGGTACAGGGGGTCCGCCTGCATCACCGCCCCCCGGCCCCCGCCGTAGGGGTAGTCGTCCACCTGCATCTGTTTGTTGGTGGTATACTCCCGGATCTGGTGGGACCGGATGGCGATGTATCCCCGCTCCTGGGCCCGGCCCAGGATGCTGACGCCCAGCATGGCGTCCACGGAGTCGGGGAAGAGGGTGAGGATGTCAATTCTCATCGGCTGCCATCCCCTCCCAGACATGGATCTCCATGCGGTTTTCCTCCATGTCGATGGATTTGATAAACACGTCCTTTACGGCGGGCACCAGGAACTCCCGATGGCCCCGGACGGTGTAGAGCTTGTGAGCGGGGTAGAGATCCACCGCCGTCAGCTCCCCCAGGCACTGGCCGCTGTCCGCGTCGTAGACGTCCAGGCCCAGCAGCTCGTCGTCGAAATACTCCCCCGCCGGCAGCCGGGCGTCCTCCCGGCGGATAGAGAGGTCTTTGCCCTTTAGGGCCAAGGCGGCGTTCATGTCGTCCACGCCGGGGAACTTCGCCAGCACCAGGCTCTTGTGGACGCGGCAGGCGGTGGGGGAGACGGGGCTGCCGTCCAGCAGAAAGGTTTTGAATTTGGTGAGAAAAGCCGGGTCGCCATCCAGGGGCTGGATGCGGACCTCACCCCGGATGCCGTGGGCATTGACAATTTGGCCGACTTTGATGGTCTCCAGTTTCATGGGAACGCTCCTTCTGTGTGATGAGGATAAGTATACCGTTTTTTTAAGGACAAGACAAGAGGCCGCGAAAAAGTCTCTTTTTAAATCGGCGCTGCGCAGTGCCGCTGTTCAAAGTGACCCGTCAGATCATTCATAGAGGGGCAGCCGCCGGCGCGAGAGCCCGTCCGGCGGCTGCCAGATACGCGGAGTCAGCTGTACGTCATTTCATTGAATTTTATTTCACTCAAGCAGTTTCGGCCAACATGCCGGAGTTTCCAATCACCGGCATGTCTTTTAAAAAGAAACGGGAAACTGGGAATCGGAAGAAATTCCGGGGAACAGTTGAATTTTAACATGGTCTTAACTATAATACTATCAAGAGGAGCGCCTCTAGTTTAGGAAAGAACGAGGGAGATAATATGAGACCGGACGGAACGCGGGTGACAAACCTGAGCCCCATTGTGCAGGCTCTGCCCTATATCATGCCCCGCCGCTTTGACGCCCAGAACTGGGCCAGCGACTACGTGGATGAGGATATTGTAAAGGGCTATATCCGCCAGAAGCGGCGGGAGGGGCGGCAGGTGACTCATATGAGCGTGCTGGTGGCCGCTTACTACAAGGCGGCGCTGGAGCACCCCAAGGTGAATTACTTCATCATGAACCGCAAGGTCTATAAACGGAACCACTTTTGCTTCAGCTTCGTGATCTTAAAGACCCGGGCGGACGGCACGCCGGACGAGACCACCCTGAAAATCTTCCTGGAGCCGGAGGACGACGTGTTCTCCATCAGCCGGAAGATCAAGGAGAACGTGGAGCTGAACCAGAACCGGGTCCACAACAACAACACCGACAAATTCGCCAATATGGCCTTCCGGATTCCCGGCCTTGCCCGGTTTGTCTTCGGCCTGGCCTATCATCTGGACATCCACGGCCTGCTGCCCCGGAAGATCATCGACCTGAGCCCTTTCCACACCAGCCTCTTTATCACCAACCTGGCCTCCATCAACACCAGCTACATCTTTCACCACTGCTATGAGTTTGGCACCACCAGTGTGTTCGTCTGCATGGGTAAGCCGGTGCCGGACCCGCTTGCCCCGGCGGGCAGCCGGAAAAAGCACATGCCCCTGGGCGTGGTCATGGACGAGCGTGTTGCCACGGGCATCGAGTACTCCCGCTTCTTCGCCGCGTTTGAGCGGTACCTGAAAAAGCCGGAGCTGCTGGAGTGCCGTCTGGACGGAAAAGCGGTCCTGGCGGGTATGTGAGGTGCCGCCATGTTTGATCAAGAACGGTTTCGGGAGTGGGTCCGCGGCACCGGGCTCTACGCTGTGGTTCTGGCAAAGTGGATATTCCTGTCTGTTGTGGTAGGGAGTTTGTGCGGCGTTGTGGGAGCGGTTTTTCACCTGAGCGTCCACTATGCGGCCGAGACCCGGGGGACGTACCCCTGGCTGCTGTGGTGCCTGCCCCTGGTGGGACTGGCCATTGTGGGATTCTATAAGCTGATGGGCACCGAGGGTATGGGCACCAACGATATTATCGACGCGGTGCACAAGGATAAGCGGCTTCCCATCCGGCTAGTGCCCTCCATTTTCCTTGGGACGATGCTGACCCATCTGTGCGGCGGCTCCGCCGGACGGGAGGGGGCGGCGCTGCAGATCGGCGGCACCATCGGTCAGCGGGTGGGACGCCTTCTGCGGCTGGACGACCAGGATTTGCGGGTGGCCACCCTGAGCGGTATGGCGGCCTGCTTTTCCGCCCTCTTCGGCACGCCCCTGACCGCCGTGATTTTCGCGGTCATGGGCATCAGCATCGGCACGATGTACCACACGGCCCTGCTGCCCTGTCTGATGTCGGCCCTGGCGGCCTTTGGCGTGTCCTTGGCCCTGGGGGTGGAGCCCACCCGCTTCACCGTGACGTCGCCGGAGATCGTAGTGGGCACGTTTTTGCGGGTGCTGCTGCTGTCGGTCCTCTTTGCCCTGGTGTCCATCCTGTTCTGCAAATTCATCCACGGGACGGAGCGCTGGATGCAGCGGTGGATTCCCAATCCCTGGGTCCGGGTGGTGGCAGGCGGACTGGCTATTGTTGCCCTGACGTACCTGGTGGGAACGAGGGACTACAACGGCGCGGGGATGGAGATCATCACCGCCGCCGTGGAGCGGGGAACCGCCCACCCCGCCGCCTTTCTCTTGAAGCTTCTCTTCACCGCCGTCACCCTGGCGGCAGGCTTCAAGGGCGGAGAGGTGGTGCCCTCCTTCTTTGTGGGAGCTACTTTGGGCTGTGTGGCGGCACCGCTGCTGGGGCTGCCGGCGGGCTTCGGCGCGGCGCTGGGACTGGTGTCCGTGTTCTGCGGCGTTACCAACAGTCCCGTGGCCTCCGTGTTCTTGTCGGTGGAGCTCTTCGGCTCCGAGGGGATTTGGTACTTTGCCCTGGCCTGCGGCATCAGCTATATGCTCTCTGGGTACAGCGGATTGTACAGCAGCCAGACCATTCTCTACTCCAAGCTGAAAGCCCGGTACATCAACGTCCACGCCAACAGCCATCCCGTTTCTCCGGAGGGGGAGGGGGAGACGGCGGATCGTACATAGAGGATCCTGGACCGGCCCGGAATCGGAGTTTTGACTGTAAAGGGATAAAATAGACCTCCCGCGGCACACTATTTTAAACGTGCCACGGGAGGTTTTGTTATGTCCGAGATCCTGTCCCAGGTGGGACTCACCGCGCTGACGGCGCTGCTGTCCATTGTGGTGATGTTTCTCTTAACCAAGCTGATGGGCGCCAAGCAGGTGTCCCAGATGACCATGTTCGATTACGTAACCGGTATCACCGTGGGCTCCATCGCGGCGGAGCTGGCCACGGAGCTGGAAGAACCGGTCAAGCCCCTGACTGCCATGGTAGTCTATGGATTTGTAGCCGCGCTGATCTCCATTGCCACCTGCAAGTCCCTGAAAATTCGGGCCTGGATCACGGGAAAGCCCCTGGTGCTGCTGGAGAACGGCGTCATTTACCGGAAAAATTTGAAAAAGGCCAAGCTGGATCTGAATGAGTTTTTGACCTACTGCCGTATTGGCGGCTGGTTTGACCTGAATCAGCTCCAGACGGCGGTGCTGGAGCACAACGGATCCGTCAGCTTTCTGCCCAAGGAGAAGGACCGCCCCGCCACGCCCACGGATCTGGACCTGTCCCCGAAACAGTCGAATTTGCAAACGCCCTTTATTATGGACGGACGGCTGCTGCGGGACAATATCCGCCGGGCGGGCAAGGAGGAGGCCTGGGTTCAGCGTACCCTCCTCCGCCAGGGGTATCAAAACGAGGGAGAGGTCTTTCTGGCAGTGTGGGACGGGAACGAGAAATTGACGGTGTTTCCCATGAATGAGCGGGCGCTGTGACGGCCTGTCGCACCATTGGGCCCGGTCTTCCATATTCTGTCATGGGTGATGCTATGAATAACAGCGGCTATGATCCTCTGGCCCTGACCACGACTATCGGCACCCTGGCGGTTGCCATCGCCTCCCGGTTGAACGACGCGGACTTGGGGATGGCGGCGGCGGTTTTGACCCAGCTGGGAGATACCCTGGCGACCATCGCCGTCCAGCGGGAGCGAAGCGCCCTTCCCGCATCTGAGCGATGAGCGGAAAAAAGGCTCTGGAAGCGGTACGCCGCCTCCGGGGCCTTTGCCGTATTGTCTTGCCGTCACAGGCCCAGCAGCCTCCGGGCGGTGGAGACGTTTCCGCGCTCCATCTCCTGGAGACGGGCCACCGCGGCGGCCTGGGTCTCCGGACGGGCGGCCTGGGCGGCGGCCCGGTCCACCATGCTTTTTAGATTTTCCGCCGTCAGAGCGTTCAGATTGGTAAAGACCTCCTGGCCGATATACCGCAGGAAGGCGGAGACCTTGGGATCGTAGACCACGCCAGCCAGGGGGATGCCCTGCCCGGCGGCAAAGATCAGGGCGTGGAGCCGCATGGAGACCACCGCCTCCATCCTGGACAGGGCTCCGATGATGGCGCCGGCGCCGCCGGCATTGTCCAGAAAGTAATGAGGAATGCCGTCCAGCCCCTGGGCGGCCATCCGGTTGGCGGCAGAGTCCGGACCCTTTTCCACCGATACGAAAACCGGCGTCAGCCCATAGGTCTCATAGGCGTATCGGGCGGCCTGGCCGAAGAGGGAGGCCCTCTCCGCAAAGCCGGACCACTGGCGCAGGGCGAAGCAGAGGTACCGTCCCCGGGGCGGAATGCCGGCACGCAGGAGAACGCTGTCCACCACGTCGTTCCCCGCGGGGCGCAGCGTTAGGGCCGGGTCCGCCGTCAGCAGAATCTCCGGCTCTGTGACGCCCATGGACATAAGCTCTTCCCGGGAGTCAGGCTCCCGCAGGGTGATGACGTCCACATACCGGTTCAGAACCTTGGCGGAGAGCTGGCGGTGGTTTCCCCGGGTAACGGGGCCGATACCGCAGCCATACATCTGCACGGCGCATCCCGCCCGTTTGGCGGCCCGGATATTCAGCAGATAGAACCACAGGGACCGCCGGGAGGTCACGTCCTGGATGAGGCTGCCGCCGCCGTTGATATAGAGTTTTGCCCGCCTCATGGCCCCCAGCCAGCCGGGAACGTTCATTCGGCTGACGGAGCGCACCCGGTAACTCAGCCGGGTCTCCCTGGGGTTTTTGGACAGCACCGTCACCGGCATATCCGGGTCAATGGAGCGCATCTCCTGCAAGATGGCCTCCAGGATGGCGTCGTCCCCGGCGTTGCCCCGGCCGTAGGCCCCGCAGATCACCACGCCGTCCCGGTCCGCTTTGGGACGGGCGTGCCGCCGGAGGATCTCGCCGTAGATATGGAGCTGGGTGTCCACGGTCTTCTGGATGGAGAACTGGGAGGAGGCCTTTTGATAGAGCCTCTCCCCCATGTCATGCCGCAGGGCGTCGTCATTGCCCAGGTTCGCCAGGCGGCGGCCCAGGGTCTCCCAGTCCCCGGGGGTGAAGAGATAGCCGTTGACGCCGGTGTCGATGAGGTTTGGAATGCCGCCTACGGCGGTGGAGACAGTGGCCAGGTGAAACCGGGCTCCCTCCGTCAGGGCGTAGGAGAACGTCTCGGACAGCGAGGTGAGGGTGTTGATGTCCAGGGCGCTGTAAAAGCGGTCCATACCGCCGGAGATCCACCCGGCGAAAGTGACCTGCCGCTCCACGCCAAGCTCCTGGGCAAGGGCTGTCAGCCTGGCGCGCTCCGCGCCGTCCCCGGCGATGACCAGCCGCAGGCGGGGGCACGCCCGGTGGGCGTAGGCAAAGCCCCGGATGAGAGTGGCCATGTCCTTCACCGGGTTCAGCCGGGCGGCGATGCCCACCACCACGGAGTCCTCATCCACGTCCGCCCCCAGTCCCCGCAGGTACGCCAGCCGGTCTCCCTGGTCCGGGGCGGGGGTGAAGTCGATGCCGTTGTAGATGGCGTAGAACCGGTCCGGGGCGAAGCCCCGGGAGATCAGCAGGTCCACCATGGCGTCGGACACGCCGATGCGGTAATCCAGCCGCCGCAGCGCCAGGGCGTTGATGGTGCCGAAGGTGAGGCGGCTGAGAGGACGGCCCATATAGTCGATGCGGTAGTCGCTGTGGATGGTGCTGACCACCGGCAGACCGGTGGATTTTCGCAGCATGGCGCCGATCATGTTGGCCCGGGAGCCGTGGCAGTGGATGATCTGATAGCCACCGTCCCTGATATAGGCCGTCAGCTGCCGCCGGACGCGGAAGATGTGGTTTCCCGCCATGATCTCCGTGGGGATGCCCATAGCTCGGGCCTCCTGGGCGAAGGGGCCGTCCCGAAAGCAGACCAGCTGGGCGGTGATCGTCTTGTTCAGATTTTGCAGCAGGCTGAGGACGTGGGTTTTGGCCCCGCCGGAGTCCCCGCCGCTGATGAGGTGAATGACCTTCATAGAGCGCCTTTCTGTAAATTCCGAATTGTCTCTTGTGCATTGCCGGAAAGTATTATATAATACTTTGGAAACCTTGTCCAGAAGATATGGAGGAGACACATGGAACAAAAAGCGAAACGGATTGGAAAGTTCAACATCATCGACATGATCGCCGTCATTTTGATTCTGGCGGCAGCGGCATTTATGGGCTGGAAGCTGCTGGGGCCGGACGACACCGCCGGCGCGCCCCGGGAGATGACCCAGGTCACCTACGTGGTGAAGGTGGAGGGCGTCCCGGCGGAGCTGTATGAGAACTGCGTCAATCACCTGCCATCCAAGCTGATGGCCTCCGGGGCCCTGGTGGGGGGCGAGATTGTTGCCGTGGATCAGGAGCCCTACTACGTCCTTAGTGCCAACGGCGAGTGGATTCTGGACGAGACCCACACCACGCTGCTCTTCACCGCGGAGACGGAGACCCCCGCCATGGAGGTCATGACCACCAAGGTGGGAGATCAGGAGGTGCGCATCGGCAAGACGGACTACATCCTCAAGAGCGAGTTTATCGAGTTTGCCGACGGCACCATTGTGGACGTCCGCTGGGGCGAGTAAGGGATTTGACAAATTGGACAGACGGAGGGACGGCGCAAAAGCGCCGTCCCTCTTTTGGCGCGGGGCGGGAGCCCGGCTATGGCCGGCATGGTTGAAAGAGGCGGTTATTCCTTTTCAGCCGCGCTGACCGTGTTTTTTGTCGGTTTCCCGGATTTCCAGGGCCCGGCACACCTGGGCCAGGGTCAGGCGGTACACGCCGTAGATCAGGGCGGACACCGCCGCCACCACCGCCAGGTTGGCCAGGAGGCCCGCCGCCTCGCTGGGCGTAATGCCCGCGGGACTGCCGTTGAAGTACATAATCATGACATAAAAGGCGTAAATCAACCCCGTGCCCGCCAGGGCGGGCACCAGGAACACCCGCTTCACCTGCCCCCGGACGGAGCGGCGGAGATAGGCGTTGGAGGCCCCCAAATGCCTGAGGTCGTCGTAGACCTTCCGGTTTGTCAGGGCAATGGTCATGCACCGGGTATAGGCAATCACAAACACGGCGGCAAAGCACACCACAGCCACAAAGACAAAGAGGATGAGGAACACCGCCGAGGTCTTTACAAAGTCCATCCTGTCCAAAATCCGGAACTCAGGCATGTACTGCCAGTTCATCCGGAAGGCGGAGCTGTCCCGCTGGGCGTAGTCGATGACGGTAAAGCCGTATTCCGCGCAGTTCTCCCGGTCCAGGAAGTAAGCGCCCTCCTCCGCCAGGTACCGGTCCCGGACCACCGGGTCCCAGCCGTCAAACTGAGCCACGTCTACGGTAGAGCGGTCCACAATCTCGTTGAACAGGGCTTTGGCGAAGTCATAGGTCTCCTCGCAGTTTTCCACGTTGAAGCAGACCTGGGTCTCCTGCCACTCCTCCGGCAGACCCGCCCCCAGGGCGGCAAAGTCGGCATCGTTCATCACATAGCGGGCAAAGAGACTGTCATAGCGCAGGGGCTCCAGGGACGTGACAGGGAGCTGTTCCCCGGTCAGATAGTTGGTCACGAGGCTCTTGTCCGGGGCAAAGCCCAGCTTGCTCCCCTCCATGTCGACGATGCCGCGAAGCTCGCCCGGGGCCAGGTCCACATGTTCCCCCGTCAGGGCCTCGTAGCCGGAAGCGGAGAGGAACAGCTCGGTGCTCATGACCTCTTTGTACTCCGCGCGCCAGGTGGTGCCCATGGGGCCCTCCTCCTCGATGTGGTCCTCGCCGTCCACCGCCAGGCGGAGCATGGGGACGGCGGCGAAGTCCGTGACGGTCACGCCGTACTCCTCCGCCAAGGCCCGGACCTCCTCCTCCAGGGGGATGTCCAGGTCCGCCCGGAAGTTGTAGACGTAATCCACCGGACGCTGGTCATAGGAGATCATGGACCCGGTGCCCAGCATGGGGGTGTAGAAGCTGCCGAAGTACGCGCCGGCAATCAGCAGGGTCATCACCAGCATGTTCCGCACCGTCTGGCGGCCTTGAAAGCGCATCTGGCTGGTGGCGATCAGGTCCTTGTAGAGCTTCTTTTTCCCGTTCCAGCCGTTGACCACCGTGTGGAGCAGAATCATATAGAGGCCGGCCAAAGCGGGGACGTAAAAGACTGCGGTCAGACCCTCGGGAGGATACCAGTGAAGAACCACCACAAAGAAGGTGGAGGACATATAGCCCAGAAAGCCCCCCAGGGCCAGCAGGCCGATGCCAACGGGCCCGTACCACCGGGGCACATCCCGGATGGGCTCGGACTTGTGGGACTCCTGGACGATGTCAATGATGTTGGTCCGCTTCACGGACCGGCTTCCCAGAAGGAACATCATGACAATCACAAAGGCGGAAAAGGCCAGGGACCAGACGTAGGCGGCGGGGTTGAACACCAGGCGCATCTCCTCCGTATCCACCACGCAGAGGCGGAACACCTGCCACAGCACCCAGGCCAGGGGCCCGCCCAGGGCGGCCCCGGCGGCGCAGGAGCCCAGGGAGATCACCCCCAGCTCCCGGTACAGCTCCCTGCGGACCTGAGACCGGGAGGCTCCCAGGGCCAGGAACACGCCGGTCTCCCGGGACTTCTGCCGGAAGAAGAGGCCGGAGGCGTAGGTGGTGAAGACGGCGCAGCCCAGAACCGCCAGGGCAAAAATCATCATGATCTGCTTCCGGCTGTCGCCTCCCTCAGGGAGGACGTTCAGGATGGTGGGGGCCCGCATCATGCAGACGTAGGCCGTAATCAGCAGCACGGAGAAGAAGCAGCAGCCCGCCAAAAGAGCATATTGCTTCTTGTTCCTCCGGCGCATCAGGGCATAAACCTCGGAAAAATGGCGCATGGTTATTCCCTCCCCATTTCCCGGACTGCGTCCAGAAGCTGGTCCTGGAACGTTTCCCGTTCCGTGGCCCCCTTCTCCAGCACCTTCCAGACCACGCCATCCCGGAGAATCACCACCCGGTCGCAGAAGGAGGCGGCGTAGGA
>CAJUDV010000030.1 GCA_910585385.1 uncultured Oscillibacter sp.
ACCTGGACGGCGGCTACGGCATGGACTGCGCCCAGGACACCGCCGCCCGGATGGATAAGGCGGTCAAAGTGATTCTGGACGAGGCGTACAAGACCGCCGTGGAGGTCATCCGGGAAAACCGGGAGGACATGGACAAGGTGGTGGCGTACCTTTTAGAGAAGGAGACCATCACCGGCGGCGAGATGGTGGCCATTATCGAGGGCCGGGATCCGGAGCTGGTGGAGAGTCCCTACGCCTCCACCGGGCCCGCTCTGGAGGACGGCTTCCGCCCCTCTGTGCCGGAGGGGATTGAGCCGGCCGCCAAAAAGGTCCACATGATCTCCCAGAAGATCGAGGCTCCGCAGGAGCCGCCCGCCCCGGAGGCGGAGCCCTCGGAGAAGGACGGACCGGAGAAATCCGGAGGAGAGACGGAGTGACCCCGGGCTGTTGATAGAGGAACAGAGAGAGACGCGCCGTGAGGCGCGTCTCAGACTGTCAAAAGAGCTCTCCGCCGGAGGTTCGCGCCGGCAGGCGCGAAATAAAGTGGAATCGTTTTTCCCGCGGCGTGTACGTGGGAAAACACTTTGTGCGGAGCGAGCGTCGGATTGTGCGCCACAGGCGCGCAGCCGAGGCGCAGAGCGAAGCGGTCCCCTCTCAAAAAAGCGGCGCAGCAACTTTTTTGACACGCAGAGACGCGCCGTGAGGCGCGTCTCGTTTTCTCTGATTTGGGGGACAATAAAAATAATGACAAATGGTAGTTTCTGTGGTAAAATCGAAAGTGCGAATTTGAGACTGGGAGGGCGCTATGGGAGAGCGGAGCCGGGACAATCATCTGATGAGCCATATCGTGGAGCTGCTGAGCGCCCTTGAGACCAGCCGGCTGGACGCGGGCCGGCTGCTGAGCGGGGACGGAGAGGCGCTTTTGCAGACCCTGCCGCAGAACCCAGGGTTCCAGGCGGCTTTGGAGAATCTCCGGTTTATGGAGGAGATGCCTGGCGGCGTGCTGATCTACTACGCCGACGACGGCGAGGAGATCATCTACGCCAACCGCGCTCTGCTGAGGATTTTTCAGTGTGGCTCCATGGAGGAGTTCCGGACGCTGACGGGGAACTCCTTCCGGGGAATCGTGTGCCCTGAGGATCTGGACGAGGTGGAGCGGAGCATCCGGGAGCAGGTGGCCAGGAGCAAGTATGACCTGGACTATGTGGAGTACCGGGTGCGCCGGAGGGATGGACAGATCCGGTGGATCGAGGACTACGGCCACTTTGTCCGGGGCGGCTCCGGCCGGGACATCTTCTATGTGTTTTTAAGCGACGCCACAGGAAAGCGGAACCGGCGGATCATTGAGCGGACGCTTCTGCTCAGCGAGAAGCGGGAGAGGGAGCGTCAGCTTGCGCTCCTGACCGAGGAGTACGACAAGGAGCGGTCCCAGCTGAACCAGGAGTACCTGCGGCGGCTGAAAGTGATCGAGGGGCTCAGCGCGAATTACGAGACGATTCTCTACGGAGAGCTGGACTGCGACCAGATCCGGCCCTACCGCCTCAGCAGCCGGACCAGCCGGATGTTTGGGGAGGACCGGGGGCTCCGGTCCTTCAGCGGCTATCTGGCGGACTATGTGAGCATCTGGGTTCACCCGGAGGAGCGGGAGACTGTGGGGGCGGCGCTCAACGTGGAGGCCATCCGCAGAAAGCTGCTGACGGACGGGAGCTTCTATGTGAATTACCGGGTGGTGGAGGACGGCGAGGAGAAGTATCTCCAGCTTCAGCTGGTGGATGTGGGCAGCGAGCGGCGGGCCTCCCAGCTTGTCATGGGTTCCCGGCGGATGGATGAGGAGATCCACCACGAGATGGAGCAGAAGCAGCTGCTGGCGGAGGCCCTGGAAAAGGCGAACCAGGCGATAGCGGCCAAGGACACCTTCCTCTCCAACATGTCCCACGATATGCGCACGCCCATGAACGCCATCTTTGGCTTCGCGGCCCTGGCGAGGAAACATCTGCGGGAGCCGGATGCGGCCCGGAGCTACATCGGCCGGATGGAGTCCTCCGCCCGGCAGCTGATGGGTATGATCGAGCGGGTGCTGGAGATCTCCGCGGCGGTGTCCGGGGACTCCCACACCCAGGAGGAGGCCTGCGACCTCTGCGCCATTGTACGGGAGGTCTATGACTTCATGATCCCCCAGGCGGTGGAAAAGAAGATCGAGTTTACGCTGAACTGTTCCGGCGTGGTCCACAGCGGCATCTACGGCGACAAGGAGAAGCTGCGGCAGCTGGTGATGTATCTCACCAACAACGCCGTGACCTACACAAAACCCGGCGGCAAGGTGCGGGTGACGGTCACGGAGCAGGAGCTGATGCCGGGGCAGTACGCGCTTTACCAGCTGGAGGTGGCGGATACCGGCATCGGCATCAGCCCGGAGTTTTTGGCGAGGATCTTCGAGCCCTTCTCCAGGGAAAAGGACACTACCCACAGCGGCGTCCACGGCATCGGGCTGGGAATGTCCATCGCCAAGAGCATTGTGGAGAGAATGGGCGGGACCATTGATGTGCGCAGTGAGGTGGACCAAGGCAGTACCTTTACCGCTGCCCTGGATTTCCGCATTCAGCCGGAGCAGGCCCATCCCGCCGGGAAGGGGGGAGAGGCCGGCCGCTCCAGGAGCATTCTGCTGGTGGAGGACAATGAGATCAACCGAGAGATTGCCGTAGAGCTTCTCCAGGAGCTGGGGTATGTCATTGATACGGCGCCGGACGGCAGCGTGGCGGTGGAAAAGATGCGGCAGGCCCGGCCCGGGGACTACGACGCGATTCTCATGGACATTCAGATGCCGGTGATGAACGGCTGGGAGGCGGCCAGAGCGATCCGCGGGCTTTCGAATCCGGCCCTGGCGAAGATCCCGATCATCGCCCTGTCGGCCAATGTGTTTGAGAGCGACCTGCGCAAGTCCGCCGAGAGCGGGATGAACGCCCATCTGGCAAAGCCCATGGACGTAGTGGAAGTACAGAAGACCATTGAGGAGTTTTTGTAAAAGACAGGCGGCCCCGATTCTGGGGCCGCCTGTCTCTGCCTGCGGAAGGTCCCGGCTCCTCTGAGGGCGGGCGGAGTACGTGCCCGGCCTGTGAGGCAGAATGGGGGCGGCGCAGGACTTTAAAAATTCGGCTGAAGTGTTTTGATAATAATTTTCCCGGTAGGTTCCCTGTTTCGTGCAACTTTTGCTCCGCCGCCGCATATACTGGCAGGAAGCGCAAATTGCAAAGGAGGATATAATCATGCGGATTTTTGCGGACAACATCCCGGGAGACGTGGATGATCTGATCTTTCAGGACTGCTGGCTGGTCAGCGACCGGTGAAAAAGACGCCTCAAAGAGGCGTCTTTCATTTTAGAATGATGCCGCCGCCTACCACCGACCTGCCGTCGTATAAGACCACGGCCTGACCCGGCGTCACAGCCCGCTGGGGCTCCTGAAAGACCACCCGGATACGGCCCTCCGGCAGAGGCTCTGCCAGGGCGGCGGCCTCCCGCTGGCTGTGCCGGGTTTTGGCGGTAACGGCCATGGGCCCGTTCAGGGAGGGAATGGAGATCCAGTTCATCTCTTCCGCCGTCAGGTCCCGGGTGTACAGCGCGCTGTCGGGCCCCAGGGTCACGGTATTGCCGGCGGCGTTTTTCTCCAGCACGTACAGCGGCGCCTCCGCGCTGACCCCCAGACCCTTTCGCTGGCCTGTGGTGTAGCAGGGCAGCCCTCTATGGCGGCCCAGAACGCGGCCGTCCCGGTCCACAAAGTCGCCGGGGATCAGCTCCACACCGCCGTGGCGGCGCAGGAAAGCCGTATAGTCTCCCTCCGGGATAAAGCAGATGTCCTGGCTGTCCGCCCGCTGGGCGTTGGCCAGGCCCGCCTCCGCCGCCAGGGCCCGCAGAGCGGTTTTTTCATACTGCCCCGCGGGCAGCAGCAGATGGGAGAGCTGATGTTGGGTAAGCTGATAGAGAAAGTAGCTCTGGTCCTTTCGCGGGTCCGCTGCCCGCAGGAGCCGCCAGCGGCCGGAGGCGTTGTCAAAGGAGACGTTGGCGTAATGCCCGGTGGCCAGGGCGTCGGCCCCCTGGGCCAGCGCCCAGTCCAGCATGGCGCCGAATTTAATGGCCCGGTTACAGTAGAGACAGGGGTTGGGCGTGCGGCCCCGGACGTATTCGGAGACAAAGCGGTCTATGACCTCTGTCTGAAACAGCTCCCTGAGATCCAAAACCGTGTGGGCGACGCCAAGCGTACGGGCGGCGGCCCGGGCGGCCTCAATCTCCATGTCCTGGGCGTCGGAACAGTTTGGCCGCAGGCGCAGAGTGACGCCGAAGACCTCATATCCCTGCCGCAGCAGCAAAAGAGCGGCACTGGTGCTGTCAACACCGCCGCTCATGGCCACACAGACGCGCTGAAAGGCGACCATAGGGAATCCTCCTCATTTCAATGTTCTGGGGGCTGTGCACATCAGCCCCGGAGCCTGTTTTAAAAGAGACTCTGGGGACATTGTAGCCTATGGAGCGGAAAAAGAAAAGAAAAACATTCCGGTTCCGGGGAGACGGAGCCGGAATGCTTGGCCGTGCTGAGCGGTGGGATGCTCGGGCTATCCCTGGCTGCGGATGAGAAAGGCCTGGACAGGCAGAGCGTCCGCCAGAGCCAGCAGGGTGCGGTTGAAGCCGCCGGAGTAGTCAAAGGGAATGTCGGACACGCTTCCATCCACCTGCCGGTCCGGCAGGGAGAGCGTGAAACGGCTGCCCTTGTCCGCCTGGGATTCCGCCATCAGAATACCGCCGTGGCGCTCCGCGATCCGGCGGCACAGAGACAGGCCCAGTCCCAGGCCGTGAGGGGTGGAGTCCTGGCGCTCTATGTGGAGATAGCCGTCAAACAGCGCGGCCAGCTGCTCCGGCGGAATGCCCTGGCCGGTGTCTGTGACAGAGAGAAGCAGCCGCTTGCCCTGCGCCCGCAGCTCCACAGTGACGGCGCCGCCGGGGGGAGTGAACTTAAAGGCGTTGGAGAGAAGGTGGAACAGAAGCTGCTCCAGCAGCTGGGGCTCCACCGCGCAGATACGGCGGGAAAAGGGGCAGGAGAACCGCAATTCCAGATCCAGGGATTGGGCCAGGCCGCCGGCCCGGCTGCAGATGTCCTCCACGAGCTCCACAAGGTCCCGGTTTTGGAGGGCGAGAGGGGCGTCCTCCGGGAGAGCCGCGGTGGATAGAAGGTTAACCAGCCGCAGTAGCCGGTAGTAGCTCTGGTCCATGGCGGCGGCCCTGCGGTCCAGGTCGGGGTCACGTTCCCGGGCCTCGGGGGGAGTCACCTGCAAAGCCGCCAGATGCAGGGTGCTGAGAGCGTTTCGAATCTGGGCGGCGATGGCGGGAAACAGGGCCTCGGGGGGTGTTTGATGCTGTTCCATGGCAGGCTCCTTTCAGACGGCTGGGGCGGGGTCCGGGCATTGGCAGTAGCATTTGCCGGGGACGGGATGAAAAACCATGGAAAACACTGCCTGCGGCCATAACAGCATAGCAAAATGGGCAGATAAACACAAGGTTTTTGTCGAATTTTATCGAAATTTGTCAAATGGAGCAGAGCGAAAAAGGGCAGCGGGGAAAACCCGCCGCCCCTCTGGGCAGCCTTATGAATTTAGATATTTCTCCAGTAGACGGGAGACCTCCCTCAGGTCGATGGGCTTGGCGATGTGGGCGTTCATACCCGCCTCCAGACAGCGTTGGATGTCCTCGGAAAAGGCGTCGGCGGTCATGGCGATGATGGGGAGAGAGGCGTCAGGGCGGTCCAGGGCGCGGATAGCCTGGGTGGCCTCGTAGCCCGTCATGATGGGCATCCGCAGGTCCATAAAGACCGCGTCGTACCAGCCTGGGGCGGCGGCGCTGAATTTCTCCACGCAGATCTTCCCGTTCTCCGCCCAGTCCAGCTCCAGTCCCAGGCTGCTGAGCAGCTCGTCCGCAATCTCCCAGTTGAGCTCGTTGTCCTCCGCCAGCAGAATGCGCCTACCGGTAAAATCGGCCTCGTGCTCCTCCGGCAGGGGTTCCAAAACGGTCTCCTCCGCGTCCACATAGGGGCGCAGGCCATAGAAGAGGGTGGATTTGAACAGGGGCTTGGAGATAAATCCGTTGATGCCGACGCTTTTGGCCTCCGCCTCAATATCGCCCCAGTCGTAGGCGGAAATCAGCAGGATGGGGATGTTCTCCCCCAGGCGGCGGCGCAGCTCTCGGGCGGTTTCGATGCCGTCCATGCCGGGCAGTTTCCAGTCCAGCAGGATGATGTGATAGCCGTCGTGCCGCTGGAAGCGCTCCTCCGCCATGCGGACGGCGTTCTCGCCGTCCAGGGTCCACTCGGCGTGAAGGCCGATGGATTTCAAGGAGGCCACCGTGCTCTCGCACAGCTCCCTGTCATCGTCCACCACCAGCATGTTCCAGTCGGGCAGAACCATATCCGTCTCCTGTATGGTAGATACCTCCAGGTCCAGCGTCACATGGAATTCCGAGCCCCTGCCCTGCTCGCTGCGGAGCTGAATGGTGCCGCCCATGGCGTCCACAATAAATTTGGTGATGGCCATGCCAAGACCCGTGCCCTCGGTCCGCTGGACCCGGCGGCTGTCCTCCCGGGAGAAGGAGTCGAAGATTTTGGCCTGGAACTCCGGGGACATGCCAATGCCGCTGTCCTTCACCAGCAGATGGGTGCGGACGAAATCGTCTCCCTGGGGAGAGGGCTCCTGATACAGGGCGATGTGGATGCTGCCCTCCACCGGCGTAAATTTCACAGCGTTGGACAGCAGGTTCAGAACCACCTGGTTCAGACGCACACTGTCACAGCAGACGTTCTCCGACAGAATGTCGTGGATGAAGATGTCAAACTGCTGCTGCTTGGCCCGCACCTGGGGCTGGACAATGTTGACGATGCCGTCCATCATCTCCCGCAGGGAGACCTGGTCGATGTTCAGCGTCATCTTCCCGCTCTCGATTTTGGACATATCCAGCACGTCGTTGATCAGGTTCAGCAGGTGCTTGCTGGACAGGGCGATTTTTTTCAGACAGTGCTGGACCTGCTGGGTATTTTCGATATTGGCTGTGGCGATGGCCGTCATGCCCACAATGGCGTTCATGGGCGTTCGGATGTCGTGACTCATGTTGGAGAGGAATTCACTTTTGGCCTTGTTGGCGGCGACAGCTGTCTGACGGGCCTGCTCCAGCTCGGCCATCTGCTGTTTGGTGATCTGGATGTACCGGAAGAAGATCAGCAGCAGCGCCGCCAGCACTATGGCGCACCCGACAATGGCCATACAGCCCCACTGGTGGCTGAGATGGGCGATCTCCTCGTTCAAAGAGCCGTAGGGCACCACCACCACCAGATACCACTCCGAGTAGGGCAGCTTGGTGCAAAGCAGGTGGCGGTGCTCCTTACCGATGACCAGCACGGTGGAGTAGTCCTCCCCCGCGTCCATGGCGGCCTGAAGCTCCTGGACATGCCGGCCGGCGTCGCTGCCGCCCAGCTCGTCGTAAATGGCGTAGATCCGGTCAAAGTAGCTGTCCCGGAAGGCCTCGCCGCTGCGGATGACGAAGGTGCCGTCCTGCCGGATGATGTGGGAGTACATCATGCCGTCCTCGTTGTCAAGGGAGAGGGTGTCGCTGATGTAGTCCACCGGCAGGGCCGCCACCAGGGCGGTGCACGTTTTTCCGCCGGACATGGGATAGGTGGAGGAGACCCCCATCAAGACCAGGCGGGTTCCGTATGCGTCGGTGCCCACGGCGATCTTCTTGCCGCTGGCGTTCAGGGAGGCCAGGAAGGGCTCCGGGTCGATTACGGTCAGCTCGCTGCCGTAGAGGGTTTCAAAGGTGCCGTCTGTGGAGTAAAAGGCCAGGTGTTCAAAGCCGCGGGCTCTGGCGCTGTACACCAGGTCCTCCACCAGGTCGTCCCGGCTTTTGGTGCCGGGGAAATTGGTCTCCACCAGGGCTTCCACCTGGCTCAGCCGCAGGTCCATGGTGGTCTCAAAGTGCATGGAGATCTGCTGGCTCATGCCGGACATATAGATTTTGCCCACGTTGCTGATGGTATCCTCGCTCCGCCGGCTCATGTAAAACGCCAGGAAGGAAAAGATGCAGACGCAGAGGAGCGAGAGGGCGATCAGGCTCACCATCAAAAAGCGAAGCGGCGTTTTGTTGTTGTTCATCGATTAGTACCTCCGTGTCCGCGGGCAGCGGCGCCTGGCATCACGCACCAAGGGACGCCTGGAAAGCCCGAATGGCGCCGATGGTTTCCTGGTAATCCGTGCCCACCTGCTCCACAAGGCCGTCGGCCTCCGGAGTATAGCCGTGACGCAGGGCCTCGCTGAGCTGGCTGCTGGAGTTCAGCAGCCGGGTAAGGCCCAGGTTCTGGCACACGCCCTTGATGGTGTGTGCGGCCCGAAAGGCGTCCTCGTAGTTTTGAGAGGCCATGGAGTCCAGCAGTAGCTGATAGCTGCCGTCGTCCACAAATTTCAGCACGAATTTCTGAATCAGGCGGTCGCTGCGAAGGCGGCCGAGAACCTCCTCATAGTTGCCGCCCATGGCGGCGTAACACTCCTGCAATGTCATGTCTGCCCGTCTCCTTTCTGATCCGCCGGAGCGGTGTCCGCCTCCCCGCTGTCAATGGGGGAGATGACGGAGAGCATCTGTTTCATGGATTCGTCGTAAAAGCGGTACTGTCCCCGGCCTCCCCGCTTCACGGTGTACAGGGCCTGGTCGGCCGCGTGGAACAGCGTGTCGTAGTCGCGGCCCGCCGTGGCCGTCGGGGCGATGCCCATGCTGACGGAGATTTTGAAATCCTCGTATGTACCGCAGAGGGATTCGAAGATTCTGGCCACCACCGGCTCCACATCCCCCTTGTGCTCCAGAAAGATGAGGAACTCGTCCCCCCCTACCCGGGCGGCGATGTCGCCGTCGCGGATGCACTGGCGCAGGGCTTCCGCCACGTGGGAGAGGACGCGGTCGCCGAAGGAGTGCCCATAGGTGTCGTTGGCGGATTTGAAGTGGTCCAGGTCAAAGATGGCCAGGGCGAAGCTGGCGGTGGGCCGGCTCTCAATCCGCTCCAGAATCCGCTTTTTGGCGTAGGCGTGATTCAAAAGGCCGGTGAGGGTATCATGGGAGGCCATCTGCTCCAGGGCGTGAAGCTTCATTCGGGAGTCGTGGATGTCAACGGCCTTGCCGATGGCGCCGGTGTACCGGGCGGGCTCATCGGCGGACCAGGTGGCCCGGGCTACAATCCGGAACCAGCGCTTTTCGCCGTTCAGGTTCAGCTGGCAGTCGTAGGTTATAACCGGCTGGTCCGGGCAGGTGCTGTGCAGGGCGTTGGACAGGCCCTGTATCCACTCCTGGTCTGCCAGCGCCAAAACCGCGCTGCTGTGGAGCGGGTCCATGACGGTCTCCCCCAGGCCCAGCTTCTCCGCGCCCCAGGCGGAGATGGTCACCATGGCCGGGGAGGCGGTGTATTCAAACTGGATTTCCTGGGTCATGGCGGCGAAAAAGCTGTATTTCATCCGCTCGTGCTCCAGCAGCTGGAGGGTGCGCTCCGAGGCGGCCAGCTCCTCGTGGCGGTGGATCTCCCGGGCGACGTTCCGCATCTCCCGCTGGTCCCTCTGGGCCTGGGAGTTCGCGGCGAGACCGGCACGGATCGCCTCGGCGTTTTCACGGAGACATTCCAGCAGCAGGGGATTGAAGACGCCGCATTTGCCGTCCAGAATCATCTGGACGGCCTCCTCGTGAGAGAAGGGCGGTTTGTATACCCGCTGGCTGGTGAGGGCGTCGTACACGTCCGCCAGAGCCACCACCTGGGCGGAGATGGGAATGCTGTCCTCCTTCAGGCCGTCGGGATAGCCCCGGCCGTCATAGCGCTCGTGGTGCCAGCGGCAGATTTGATAGGCCACGTTCACCAGGGGGTCGTTCTGGTGAATGGGAAGATTTTCCAGCATATCCGCGCCCACGGTGGTGTGGGTCTTCATCATGGCGAATTCCTCCTCCGTCAGCCTGCCGGGCTTGTTGAGGATGTGCTCGTCAATGGCGATTTTGCCGATGTCGTGGAGGGCGGAGGCGGTGGTGATGATGGAGATCTCCTCCGGAGTGAGGCGGTAGCGGTCTGTCTTCTGGGAGAGCATCCGCAGCAGCAGCTCCGTCAGGGTGCGGACGTGGAGCACGTGGAGGCCGCTTTCGCCGTTGCGGAATTCCACAATATGGCTGAGGATGTCAATCATCAGGTTGCCCTGGCGCTCTTTTTCATAGATCTGGTCCGCCACCATGCCTACCAGCTTCTTCTGCTTGGCGTAGAGCAAAATGGTGTTCACCACCCGGCGGTGGACGATCAGCGCGTCGAAGGGGCGGGCGACGAAGTCCGTGACCCCCAGCTCATAGGCCCGCTCGATGTGGCTGGAGCCGCTCTCGGCGGAGATCATAATGACGGGAATATCGTCGATCCAGCGGTTCTGGTTCATGGTGTCCAGCACGCCGAAGCCGTCCATCTCCGGCATCACGATGTCCAGCAGCACCAGAGAGAGCTCCGGCCCCATTTTTTGGAGGGCGGCCACCGCTTCCAAGCCGTTTTCCGCCTCTACTATGTCATATTCCTCTCCCAGCATATCGGCGAGGATTGCCCGGTTCAGCTCGGAGTCGTCTACAATCAGAATTTTTTCTTTTCGGGTTTGTTTCATACGCGTAGAATCACATCCTTAATCAAAACATGACGCGCGCCGCTGGGGACGCCGGAGGAGGATAAAAATCCACTCCTATCTTAACATAAAAAATAGAAACTGGCAAGCGGTTGTACTGTGGAAAGGACGAAAAAATCAAAAACCGGAGGCCTCTTGTGAAATCCCAAACAAAGCGCGCAAGACTGGTGTTTTAGACGAAAAGACGAGCCGAAATAAGAGGAGATATGGAGGGGCAGACAAAAAATGAAAAGGAGCGGCGGATTTGGGGTGCGGAACCGCTTTTCAAGAGAGGTGTTTTTTGTGAAAATCTTAAAAAAACGGAATCAGACTTCGTGAAAATTTTAATGTTCAAAAATATGGAAGACAGAAAAGCGGAAAAAGTTCTTGCTTTTTCCAGAGGGTTCGTACTATAATAGGCTACAACGAAAATATGCTGTACATACGAAGCCCCTTCTGATGCTGGAGAGTTTCAGCGCCGGCGGCGTGGGAGACCGTGAGATTCTGGAGGGGCGCCGTTTCGTTATCATTATTTTTTTGAGGGAAGTACTATTATAGTGTACCATGCGGCGATGTCCCGAATTAACCGCGGAATGGCACACTATATCTTTTTCATTGCTTTTTTAGGAGGAATTAAATTTGGATTTTTTATCGACAAACTCCTTTTTGCTGATGGAGAAGTCCCTGGGCTTTTTGTGGACGAAGCAGGCGGCGATTCTGGACAACATCGCCAACGCCGAGACCCCGAACTACAAGGCCAAGGTGGTTACCTTTGAGGAGACGGTCCAGGCCAAGCTGGAGGCGGCCCGCTCGGGCGTCAAGCCCCGGCAGAGCGTGCGGCAGGTTCTGAACGAGTCGGAGTTTGCCGTAACCGAGCATCTGGACTCCACCCGTATGGACGAGAACGGCGTCAACGTCACCGCCCAGAGCGTGGAGGCCATGCGCAACGCCTATCAGATGCGCTATGTGCTCAACGCCATCAACAGCGACCTCAAGCTGCTGCACGCGGCGGTGCGGGGGTAATTTCAGGAACATTTCAGGAAAGATCTGTAAAATAGGACGATCTGACTAGCGCGCCGGGCCGCGGCCTGGCGGGAAATGGAGAATCGTATGGGTTTTTTAAGCACCATAAATATCGTGGGCTCCGGTCTGACGGCACAGCAGCTGCGGCTGGACGTCATCGCGGAGAATGTGACCAACTCCACCACCACCCGGGTGGAGAACGGGGAGGGCCCCTACCGCCGCAAGGTGGTGGTGTTTGAGGCTGAGACCGGAAAGGACGGCTTCCGGGCCGCCATGGCCCGGGCGGCTTACGGTCTGGCCCCGGCAGGCGGAAAGACCACCGCCGGCGGTGTACGGGTGACCAACATCGTGGAGGACCCCTCCGACCTGCCCCTGGTGTACGATCCCTCCCATCCCGACGCCAACGAGGATGGATATGTGGAGATGCCCAACGTGGATATGGTCAAGGAGATGACCGACGCCATGGCGGCGGCCCAGGCCTACGCCTCCAATGTGACGGCCTTTAATACCTTGAAAACCGTGATCGCCCAGGGACTGGAGATCGGAAAGTAAGCGCGGGGAGGAATACGTTATGATCACACCCATTGAACAGCTGGCGCCGATTTCCGGAGTCAAGAGCGCCAAGCCTGTGGAGGCGGTCCGGGGGGACCAGAGCTTATTCGGGGCGGTGTTTCAGTCCGCCGTTGACAATGTAAAGCAGGCGGATCTGGAGGTGCGGGAGGCACAGTACCTGCTGTCCACGGGACAGCTGGATAACCCCGCCGCGCTGACCATTGCCGCCGAGAAGGAGTCCATCGCGCTGGACCTTTTGATCCAGCTGCGGAACAAGGCGCTGGACGCCTACTCGGAACTGACGCGGATCAGCCTTTGATGAAATTTGACGAATAGGGGGAGACTTTCCCCCTATTTGTCCTGCCCGAGCATATGCTGGCTGGCTGGTTCTTAACGGAATCTGAACGGCCCGCAAGACAAGAGTTTTTGAATATGATTTTGACATGCCACATGCAGTGCAGAGAAACAAGACGGGAGAAGGAGGTGACGGCGTTTGAACAAGGTGCTTGACAAGGCCAAGGCCCTGTGGGGCAAGGTTTTGGAGCGGCTGAGAAAGATCTCCAAAAAGATCTACATCGCGGCCGCCGCGGCTTTGGTGGTTCTCGCCGTTATCCTGGTAGTTGTTTTAAATAACAAGCCCTACGCTCCGCTGGTCACCGGCGTGAGCATGGATGAGATGTCCAGCGTGCTGCAGCTGCTGGAAACCTGGGGCGTCCGGGACTATAAGGTGGAGGACGGGGACACGGTCCTGGTGCCGGAGAGCCAGCAGCACCAGCTGCAGGCCCGGGTGCTGATGGAGAACGTGTTCCAGTCCGGCCAGGGAAAGTACTATGAGAGCCTCAGCGCCCTCTCCACCAACCAGGAGAGGAACCTGGCCGTGCTGAAGGATCTTCAGGAGGACCTGCGGGCCACCATCCGCTGCTTTGAGAACGTGAAGGACGCCTCCGTCAATCTGACGCCGGGCGAGGACCGCGGCTACATTTTGGACAGCGGCAACGTGGTCAACGCCACCGCCGCCATCCGGGTGACCATGCAGGACTCCAAAAAGCTCACCACCCAGCAGGCCGCGGCCATCCGGGAGCTGGTGAGCAACTCCCTCCAGGGGCTGGAGGTCAGCCGGGTCAGCCTCACCGACACCTACGGCAATACATACAGCGGCGGCAGCTTGACCGCCGACAGCGACGCCTCCGCCCTGAAAATGCAGCTGGAGGAGGAGCAGTCCAATAAGATCCGCACCCAGGTCATGCAGGTGCTGGCCCCCGCCTTCGGCGAGGACAACGTGGACGTGGCCGTCAACTGCGTGGTTGAGGTGGGCAACGTCACCGAGGACCGGGTGGACGTGTACCTGCCGGAGTACGCCGAGAACGGTGAGACCAACGGCCGGGGCATCATCGGCTCTTTGATCTACCAGTGGTCCTACAACCGCGACGGCGACGAGACCGTGGGCGGCGTTGTGGGCACGGAGTCCAATTCCAACCTCCCCAACCAGGACTTCTCCCAGTACGTGGAGAACAACCCCAATCTGGACGGGACGGAGTCCGCGGCGGACGCCAGCGGGCAGATCGACTACGACAACTCCCGCAGTGAGAAGCACATTGTCACCACCGCCGGCTATTTGAAGGACTGCTCGGTGGCGGTGAGCGTCAACTCCACCACCGCCGGCAACGTGGACACGGCGGAGTGGCAGCAGCACGTGGCCCGCGCGGCGGGCATCTACGGCGAGATTGACGAGGAGACCGGCCTGGAGATTCTGGACGGGCGCATCTCCGTCATCTCCTATCCCTTCTTCCGGGAAGAGCCTCCCGCGCCGGTTCCCGGCATCCTGGATATAGAGATCGCGGGCATCCCCCTGTGGGTGCTGATCGCGGCGGCGGGCGGACTGCTGCTGTTCATCATCCTCCTGGTGATCATTCTGCTGGCCCGCCGGCGGCGCCGGAAGAGACTGGAGGCCGAGGAGGCTGAGGCTGAGGCCAACGAGGTGGACGCCCTGCTGGCGGCGGTGGGTCTGGGCGGCCAGGCCACCGACGATAACGGCGCCGACGTGATGGAGATTCAAACCGAACAGAGCATGCAGCTGCGCAAGGACATCCGGCAGTTCGCCAGCGAGAACCCGGAGATCGCGGCGCAGATGGTTCGAAACTGGCTGAGAGGAGGGGACGACGATGGCTGAGGCGGCAGCGGCTGTGCAGACCCAGGCGAAACCCGCCGCGAAGCAGAAGCAAAAGCCCAAGGTGGAGCTCACCAGCGCCCAGAAGGCGGCGGCTGTGGTTGTCGCCCTGGGCGCGGAGAAGGCGTCCCTCCTGTACCGGTTCATGGAGCCCGAGGAAGTCGAGCAGCTGACCCTTGAGGTGGCCCGGATGGGCATCCTGGACTCGGAGATTACCGAGGAGATCCTCAACGAATTCTACATGATGTGCCTGAGCAACAAGGCGGTCACCGAGGGCGGTCTGGAGTACGCCAGAGCGGTTTTGGAAAAGGCCTATGGACCTCAGGCGGCGGAGGAGATGCTGGGCAAGGTCACCAAGTCCCTGAAACACCGCCCGTTCTCCTTTATGGATAAGGTGGATGTGAAGTCCATGGTGTCCACCCTGCGCAACGAGCGGCCCCAGACTATCGCCCTGGTGCTGGCCCACGTGGACCCCGACAAGGCCGCGGATGTGCTGGCAAGTCTGGACGAGGGCCGGCAGGTGCAGGTGGTCAAGAGCATGGCGAAGCTGGAGGGCGTGTCCCCCTCTGCCGTGAAGATCATCGAGGGCCAGCTGCGGGGACAGTTCGACAATATCATGGTCACCTCCAACATCAAGGTCGGCGGCGTGGATTATGTGGCCAGCGTGATGAACAACCTGGACCGCACCAGCGAAAAGAACATCTTCGACGGCCTGTCCGACTACGACCAGGAGCTGGCGGACGAGATCCGCAAGCGGATGTTTGTGTTCGAGGACATCATCACCATGGACGACCGGTCGGTCCAGCGCTTTGTGCGGGACTGCGACCCCAGAGACCTGGTGCTGGCCCTCAAGGCGGCCAACGCCGATGTGGCCAACAAGCTCTTTACCAATATGTCCAGCCGTATGGCTCAGAATATCAAGGACGACCTGGAGATCACCTCCAATGTCCGCATGAAGGACGTGGAGGAGGCCCAGCAGCGGATCGTGGGAATCATCCGCAGTTTGGAGGAAAAGGGAGAGATCATTATCCTGAAGGGCGGAAAGGACGATATCATTGCCTAATGTTTGGAAATTCATATCCCGCCCAAAGGCAGAGCCCTATCGCTTCCCCGACGCCGGGGAGCTGGTGACCCAGGCCGCGGAGCCCGCTTCGGAGTCCCCGCCTCTGGCGGAACCGGCGGAACCCGAGATGGAGCAGCCGGAGGCGGCGGAGCCCGTGGCGGAGGAGCCCCAGGACCCCGTCAGCTACGCCCAGATTCAGGCTGATCAGATCCTGCGGGACGCGGAGCGCCGGGCGGAGGAGCTCCTTGAAACGGCCCGGCGGGAGGCCCGGGAGCAGTCCGCGGCCATTCTGGAGGAGAGCCGCCAGGCGGGCCTGGAGGCCGGACGGGCCGAGGGCGTTGCCCTGGGCGTCCAGCAGGCGCTGGAGGAGGGCCGGCAGGAGCGGGAGCGCCAGGCTCAGGCCCAGGCGGCCGAGGTGGCCCGGTTTTTGGAGCGGGCCGGCCAGGCGATGGACCGCCAGATGGACGATAATGTGGAGGAACTGCGGGACCTGGCCCTGGCCATCGCCGAGAAAGTGGTGAGCGTCAGCCTCAAGAGCAGTTCTGAGGTCATCTGCCGGATGATTCAGGCCGCCATTGACAAGCGCAAGCGGCGGGAGTGGGTCCACATCTACATCGCCGAGTGCGACGCCAAGCAGCTGGTAAAGCTTCCCCAGTCCCTGGCGTCGGCGCTGTCCGCCCTGTCCGGGCGGGTGCGCATTATCCCGATGGCGGACGACGAGGCCGGCACCTGCATCATCGAGATGCCGGACGAGATCATTGACGCCAGCGCGGCCACTCAGCTGAACAATATTCGCAGCCTGCTGTCCGACGCGCCTGCCGGCGGGATGGACACGAATTTGAATTTGGGCGGAGGGTTCCATGTTCCGACAGATGATCCGCCAGGTCTATAACGCGGAGACGTACAGCCTGACAGGAAAAATCGAGAATATCGTGGGGATGTCCATCGAGGCCTCCGGCGGCCACGCGGCCGTGGGAGACATATGCCGGATTTACAACGGCGACTCCGGCGGACAGGTCACCGCGGAGGTGGTGGGCTTCAAAAACGACCACATCCTGCTGATGCCCTACTCCGATATGAACGGCATCTCTGCGGGAAACTTCGTCCGCAACACCGGACGTCAGCTGACGCTGCGGGTGGGGGAGTTTCTCCGGGGCCGCATTATCAACGCCATGGGCCAGCCCATTGACAACAAGGGCCCCTTTGACGGCGGCGACCCTTACTGCGTCAGCGGTTCCTACATCAACCCCCTCCAGCGCCCCCCCATTCGGGAGCGCATGGAGTTCGGCGTAAAAGCCATAGACGGCATGATCACCATCGGCAAGGGTCAGCGCATTGGAATCTTCGCCGGCTCCGGCGTGGGAAAGTCCACGCTGATGGGGATGATCGCTAAAAACGTGAAGGCGGACATCAACGTCATCGCCCTGGTGGGCGAGCGGGGCCGCGAGGTTTTGGAGTTCGTCCAGAAGGACCTGGGCGAGGAGGGGATGCGCCGTTCCGTGCTGGTGGTGGCCACCAGCGACCAGCCCGCCATGCTGCGGATGAAGTGCCCCAGCGTGGCCACGGGGATCGCGGAGTACTTTCGGGACCAGGGATACGATGTGCTCTTGATGATGGACTCCCTGACCCGGTTTGCCATGGCCCAGCGGGAGATTGGCCTTGCCATCGGCGAGCCGCCGGTGTCCAGAGGCTACACCCCCTCCATGTACGCGGAGATGCCAAAGCTCTTGGAGCGAAGCGGCAATTTTGACAAGGGGTCCATCACCGGTGTATATACTGTACTGGTGGAGGGCGACGACACCAACGAGCCCATCGCCGATACGGTTCGGGGCATTCTGGACGGGCATATCGTCCTCTCCCGGGCCCTGGCCAACGGCAACCACTACCCGGCCATCGACGTCTCGGCCAGCATCTCCCGTCTGATGGTGGAGATCGTAGACCCGGAGCATCGGAAGCTGGCCTCCCGGATTCGGGATATTATGAGCGTATATGAGAAGAACGCGGACCTGGTGGCTATCGGCGCCTACAAGCCGGGAACCAACCGCAACCTTGACTACGCGCTGTCGAAAATTGACGCGGTAAACGAGTTTTTGACCCAGGATGTCAACGAGGCCTTCAGCTATGACCAGTGTGTCGCCAGAATGCGGGCCATATTGAAATAAATTACCCAACAAGAGAAAAGAGGCTGAAACTGGTTGAAGAAGTTCAAATTCTCTTTGGACACGGTTCTCTCCTACAAGCAGCAGGTGCTGGAGGCGCTCCAGGGCGAGCACGCCTTGGCTTTGGCGGCGGTGCGGGAGCAGGAGACGCTGCTGGAGAATCTCTGGCAGCAGTACCGGGACTACAACGCCGAGTACCGCCGGCGGGCGGAGGAGGGGCTTCCCCTGACTGAGGCGCTGATGTACCAGAACGGCCTGCGGGCCGCGGAGCAGGAGATTCAGCGGGAGACCCAGCGCCTGGAGGAGCTCCGGGCGGAAGAGGAGAAGCGGCGGGAGAAGGTGATTGAGGCCAAGAAGGATACCTCCTCCATTGAGAAGCTGAGAGAGAAGAAGCTGGACGCATACCACAAGGCGGAGGCCAAGAGCGAGGAGGCCTTTATCGAGGAGTTCGTCAGCACCATGCGGGTCAACGCCGCCAACGCCTGATGAGAGCTTCTCCCCTTAGCGGCATCCAGACCGGCGCATAAAACCGCCGTTTGGAATATAGATATGATATTCGGAAGGAGGTGAAAGAGAGATGGATCAGATTTACAACAGTATGCTGTATATGACGCAGACTCCGGCTGAGCGGCCCGCGGCGAAGCCCTCCCAGACCCAGGAGAAGGACAGCTTCCACAAGCAGCTGGAGCAGGCCTCCGGCAAGGGAGAGAGCAAGACCGAGACCGCCGTGCAGGATCAGCCCCAGGAGGGCCAGATTGTGACGGAGGACCCCCAGGAGCTGGAGAAGCAGATGGCCCTGGCGGCCATGGCCGTGATGCAGAACCCGGTGATTCCGGTGGAGCAGGTGACGGCGCCGGAGGAAACGGCTGTGACGGATGTGGCCGGTGTGGAGCTCGTGGTTGAGACGGCGGACATCCAGGTGACGGATGCCCCCGTAACCGCTGAAACGGTGGAGATCGCGCCCCAGGAGGGTGCGGAGGAGGCCGTGGAGCAGCTGCCCCAGGAACAGGCGAGGCCTGTGGAGGCCGAGACCCAGACCGCGGAGGACACCGGCGCGGAGCTGGAGGTCAAGGTGACCACCGGTGAGGCCGGCGGAGCGGAGCAGGAGACCGACGCCCAGGACACCCCCCAGGATGGGATGGAGGAGGTCCCGGTGTTCCAGGAGGTGCGGGAGATTCCCATGAAGGTGGGCGAGGCCCCCGTGGCGGAGGAGACCCTGGAGACGCCTGTGGAGGACCAGATCGGCCCCAGGCTGGCCGAGGCTTTGAAGAGCGGCGACACCCGGGTGGAGATTCAGCTGGCTCCTGAGAGCCTGGGCAAGGTGACCGTGGAGGTGACCCTCCGGGAGGATGGAACGCTGCATGTCGCCCTTCACGCTGAGAACAGCCAGACCCGCGGCCTTCTGGAGCGGAGCGCCGACAACCTGATGGCCATGCTGGGCAGAGACGCGCGGCAGGAGGTCCAGGTGGAGGTTCCCCGGCAGCAGGAGAGCCAGCAGCAGAATTTCTATGACGGCCAGCAGGGCCGTGAGCACCAGGGCCGTGAGCAGCAGCAGGAACACCGCCAGGAGCGCCAGGGCGGAGAGGACTTCCTCCACCAGCTGCGGCTGGGACTGGTCCCCGGAGACGGGGAGTAAAAAACCGCACCGGAAAGGAAGTGAGACAATGAGCGATATGATGAAGGACCTGACCAACTACTATAAAAGCGACGCGCTGACCAGTACCTTGGCCAATAAGAAGCTCAACATCCAGCAAAAGGGCGACAACACCAAGCTGGATATGACCGACTTCATTCAGCTGATGATTACCCAGCTGACCAACCAGGGCATCGACGAGTCGGTGGACACCTCCGACATGCTGAACCAGATGATTCAGATGCAGATGGTGGAGACCATGGCCAACCTGACGGACGCCTCCATCATGTCCTATGCGGCGTCCCTGGTGGGCAAAGAGGTCACCGTGGGCAAGTTCGACTCCGAGGGCAACCTCCAGGAGATTGTGGGCACCGTCACCGGCACCGGCACCATGAACGGCAAGCAGGTTATCTTCGTGGGCGACGAGTACTACCAGATGAACGAGATTCTGGCCGTCGGCAAGCTGCCTCCCAAGAAGGAGGAAGAGGACGACGACAAGGTCGAGGATACGGAGAAGCCCGGCGAAGGCGAAAAGCCCGATGAGACCGAGAAGCCGGATGAGACGCAGAAACCGGATGAAACCCAGAAGCCCGACGGGGCGGAGAATCCGGAATACGGCGGCGAAAACGGCACACCCGACGACCAGGGGGCGTGATGTGAGATGATCGAACGGGTAGCAAGACAGATTCAGCAGCCCGTTTCTCCGGCGGCCCAGAGGGCCCGGCAGGGAGCTGGCTTTGAAGGACTTCTCCAGCAGGAGTTGCAAAAGACGGCCCCGGCCCAGGATGTGGCGTTTTCCAAGCACGCCATGAGCCGCGCCGAGGAGCGGGGCATTGAGATTACCCCCAGCCTGATGGATCAGATCCGCGGCAGCATGGTGCGGGCCCAGGCCAAGGGCGCCACCAATATTCTGGCCATGGATTCCGAGAAGGCGTTTATCATCAACGTGCCTCACGCCAAGGTGATCACAGCCATCACCCAGGACGAGATGAAAGACAGCGTATTCACCAACATTGACGGCGCCGTGTTCCTGTAAAAGAGAAGGCAGGACCGGTTTTCGGAGGCCTTCGCGCTCCGCCCGACTGACGGGGCGCGGGCGGCGCCTAAAATCGAAAGGAGACTATTTTTTCCTATGACTGGATCAATGTACGCATCCATTGGCGGCCTGAAGACGCACATGCAGAAGCTCAGCGTCATCGGCAACAATGTGGCAAACGTCAACACTCAAGGCTACAAGACTCAGCGCACCGTGTTCCGGGACAGCGTGTACACCATGTACCGCGGCGGCAGCGACGGCACCCAGGTGGTGGGCGGCAGAAACCCCTCCCAGCTGGGCTACGGCTCCATGATCGGCAGCATCGACCTGGATATGTCCTCTGCCACATACAACCCGGGCAACCCCACGGACGTGGCCATCAACGGCGACGGCTTCTTCCTGGTGGGCGACAAGGACGTGGCCCAGGTCATTGACCCCACCAACCCCAACAGCTTCAAGAGTCTGGCGCTGACCCGGGTAGGCGACCTGCGGCAGGACGCCCAGGGCTACTTCGTGGACGGCAATGGCAGCTGTGTCTACGGCTTTTTGTGCGTTGGCGTCAGCGAGAGCGGCGAGCCCATCATCAGCGACCAGCTGGTGCCCCTGCGGGTGCCCCGCATGGAGAATGTGCCGGTGAACATTGAGACCGGTGAGGAGATTGCGGTGGACCCCACCACCGGCAAGCCGGGAGCGGATGCCGGCGAGGAAGGCGTAAAGTGGGAGTACCGCAACGTGGTCCGCTGGCCCAAGTACAAGAACGAGGACGGGAATGCCGGCGGCGGAGCCGGCGACACCAATACCACAACGAACATCAAACTCCAGGACGCCGTGAAGACCGTGGGGACCGGCGACACCGCCACTACGGAGCCCCTGCCCCCCGCCACGATTGACGCCATCAAATTCGATGCGAGTACGGGCTGTATCACGGGCACCACCAAGGACACAAAAGAGGATATTGTGATCGGCTATCTCGCCATCGGCAATGTGACCAATCCCAACGGCGTCAGCCACATTGGCAGCTCCTACTACACCGCCGGCGCCGGCGCGGGTGACCTGAATGTCACCATGCTGGGCGGCGCGGCCAAGGAGGTTATGACGATTGACGCCCAGGGCAACGAGGTGAAGGGAATCCGCTATGTCAACGGCAGCATCCAGAGCCTCTACCGGGAGGAGAATGATGGCAACGCCAATGATCCCGTCAGCGAGAACGACCTGCCGGAGAACTCCCGGGTCAACAGCGCCGGCAAAACCGAGCTGATTACCGGCTTCCTGGAGGCCCCCAACGTGGACCTGGCCACCGAGATCTCCGAGCTCATCACCACCCAGCGCGGCTATCAGGCCAACACCCGCATTATCACTGTGACCGACTCCATGCTGGAGGAACTGGTCAACATGAAGCGATAATCCCCGGAGCTGAGATTTGACGACGCGGTCCGCCGGGGCGCGTAAAGCGCGCCCCGGCGCACACGCCGGAAAGGATGGTATGCCATGATCCTTCTGACAAAGAGAAACCATGAGAAATTTCTGGTCAATCACCTGCAGATCGAGCACATCGAGTGCATTCCCGAGTCCAAGATCACCATGATGAACCACGACTACTACCTCGTCCGCGAAAGTGTGGAGGAGATCATCAATAAAATTGCCGTCTACAACGCCAAGGTCCAGGACATTCACAGAGAAATCGCGGTGACGGACAAGCGTTGAACAGATAGAAAATTTGCGGACCGGGCTTGACCGCCCGGGCGAAAGGGTGTACCATGTCATGAATATCAACTATATCATTGGTCTGGTTGGCGCCTTGCTGGTGTTCCTGTTCGGATGCGTCACCTCTCTGACGGTGTATCCGGAGTTTAACTTTTCTGTCAGCTTCACAAACCTCTGGAACTTCTTCGACGCGGCCAGTATTCTGATTGTGATCGGGTGCACGCTGTTTATCGTGTGCGCCAGCTTTCCGGGGTCCATGCTCAAGGCCATGCCCAAGCACTTTGGGATCATCCTGAAAAACAAGGTCTTTGACCCCGTGCACTACATTGAGCAGCTGGTGGAGCTGGCCCAGATCGCCCGGAAGAACGGCCTTTTGTCCCTGGAGGAGAAGGCCAACGAGCAGACGGACCCGTTTTTCAAGCAGGCCATTATGCTCATCGTGGACGCCAACGACCAGGATAAGGTGCGGGCCATTCTGGAGAACGACATCGAGTGTATGAACGCCCGCCACGAGGACGCGGCGGCCATGTACGACAAGGCGTCCAGCGTGGCCCCGGCCTTCGGCATGGTGGGCACGCTGGTGGGCCTCATCAACATGCTGAAAGCCATGAACCTGGACGGCGGCGCGGGAGACCTGGGCGGCGCAATGGGCACCGCCCTGATTACCACGTTGTACGGCTGTATTCTGGCCCACATGGTCTTCGGCCCCGTGGCCCAGCTGCTGCGCGTCCGGGACGAGGAGGAGGTCCTCTGCAAGCAGATCATCGTGGAGGGCGTCATGGCCATTCAGGCCGGCGAGAATCCCAAGGCTCTGAAAGAGCGGCTGCTGACCTACATGTCCCAGCGCGAGCGGGAGATGGGCGACACCAAGAGCGGTGAGTAAGACAGAGTAAGGAAGGGTGAGAAGAAGTGGCCTTAAAGAAAAAAAGCGGAGGCGGCGGAGGCGGCGCCAACTGGATGGATACATATGGCGACATGGTGACGCTGCTGCTGTGCTTTTTTGTGCTGCTCTACTCCATGTCCACCATTGACTCGGCCAAGTGGGAGGCTCTGGTCATGAGCTTCAACCCGATGGCAAAGCAGGTTACCACGGAGACGCCGTCGGGCGGAAAGGGCCCCAGCGCCGACGCCGACGACGGCGGTGTTGCGCCGGAGCCGGACGTCAGCGACAACGTTACCCAGGAGGAGATTGACGAGGACATCGAGAGCCTGTTTCAGGCCATTCAGGCCTATATTCAGCAGACAGAGCAGCAGAGCACCATCACCGCGGCCAAGGACGGTGGAAAGATTTACATCTCCTTTGGCGAGGCTGTGTTCTTTGGGCCCGAGAGCTCCTATCTGCTGGCGGAGGCGGAACCGGTGCTGAACGCGGTCAGCGGGATGCTGGACGCCGCGTCCGAATCCATCAGTGAGGTCCGGGTCCTGGGGCACACCGCACAGGGCAATCCCACGAAGCCCAATAACCCGAAGACGGACCGGACGCTGTCCAGCCAGCGGGCCGCCAACGTGGTGATCTTCATCCAGGAGCACAGCGTGATTGCGCCTGTGAAGCTGATCAGCGAGGGCATCGGCCAGTGGCGGCCGGTGGACACCAACGAGACCTCCGAGGGGCGGGCAAAGAACCGCCGGGTGGAGATGATTATCAGTGGCCGTGACCTCCAGATGGAGGCTGAGGGCGTGACCAGTTATTATACCACCACCTACACGACCCACTAAATCCGTCCGTGGCGGACTTGCCGCGGAGTAAGCACAGGCAGGGGGACTTATGGCAGATGTATTATCACAAGCTCAAATAGACGCTTTGCTGAATTCTGTCCGCAGCGGCGAGAAGGATTTGGATAAGTCGTCCTCTGAGCAGGAGAAAAAATACGCTAAATACGATTTTGCCAGTCCGCGGAAGTTCACCAAGGACCGGATTAAGATGCTGGGCGGCATTTTCGAGAACTACTCTCGGGTAATCAGCTCCCGTCTGAACGCCCGCCTCCGGGCAGGCTGCGAGATCACGGTGGAGAGCGTGGAGGAACAGCACTATTACGAGTTCTCCAACGCCTTGACGGAGGGCGATGTGCTGGCGCTGGCGGATGTGGACATCAAGGAGTCCCCGCAGGAGCAGCCGGTGATGTTCTACCTCTCCACCACCACGGCCCTGAGCATGATGGACCGCCTGATGGGCGGCGAGGGCGCGGTGGACGACAGCTTGGACTCCGAGTACAGCTATACCGAGTTGGAGCTCCGGCTGTACGAGGATCTGGTGCAGGACATCATCTCTGTCTTGGGCATCAGCTGGGAGAACTATATCGCGATCAAGTTTGCGTACAGCCGCACGGATGTGAATCCCACGCTGAGTCAGCTGCTGGGTGTGGATGAGACCGTGGTGATCGTGGATTTGAAAATGCAGTTTACCAATATGTCCGGCCGCATGAGCATCTGTTTTCCCGGGGATATGCTGATGAGCATATTTACAGAGATCAGCCGGGAGAATCCGGTGCGGAAAGTGGCGGCCGAGGATAAGTCGGATGAGATCTTTGACGGACTGCGGGACTCCAGCCTGGAGATCGTGGCGGAGATGGCGGATACCCAGCTGTACCTCAGCGACATCTACCACCTGAACGTGGGCGACGTCATTGACCTGGGGTACTCCAAGGACTCCCCTATCTACCTGGAAATTGGCGGCAGCCACTGGTTTACGGGCCGCATGGGAACCCATAAGAAAAATATGGCTGTGAAGATAGACGACGTATGCTATCAGGCCGAGCAAAGGAGCGAATAGACGGTATGGAGAAACAGTTATTCAGTCCGATGGATATCGACGCCCTCGGCGAAATGATGAATATCAGCCTCGGCTCCTCTGCCACAGCGGTTTCCAATTTGCTGGACCATCGGGTTGACATCACCACGCCCAAGGTGACAGTGGTACCCACGGACGAGTTTACCATCGGAAATCTGGAGCCCGCCATGGGCATCGAGATCAAATATGTGGAGGGCCTGGCCGGCAGCAACATCATGCTGCTGCGCCGCCGGGACATCAAGGTGATCGTGGACATCCTGATGGGCTCGGAGACGCCGGACGAGGAGTTTGAGCTCAACGAGCTGACCATCAGCGCCGTGTGCGAGGTCATGAACCAGATGATGGGCGCGGCCGCTACGGCCATGAGCGACTTTTTGGGCTTTCCGGTGGATATTTCCACCCCCAAGCCCTTTGAGCTGGAAGACCTCCAGGCGTTTAAGGAGAACCACCTGCCCAAGGGGGAGGACACCCTGGTGGTGGTGCGGTTTGCCCTGAAGATTGAGGACGCGCTGGAGAGCGAGTTCATGAATGTCATTACCGTCAAACTGGCCAAGGAGCTGCTGAAGGGCCTCGGTCTGGGAGACGAGGAGGATGAGCCGGCCCCAGCCCCTGCCCCGGCTCCCGCCCCCGCGCCGGAGCCCTCCGGCGGCGGCAGCCGTATGATGAGCCAGGAGGAGATCGAGCGGATGCTGGCAGGCGGCGGAGCGCCCGCGCCGGCTCCCGCCCCCGCGCCGGAGCCCTCCGGCGGCGGCAGCCGTACGATGAGTCAGGAGGAGATCGAGCGGATGCTGGCGGGCGGCGGAGCGTCTGCCCCGGCTCCCGCGCCTGCGCCGCAGCCTGCCCCGGCTCCCGCGCCTGCGCCGCAGCCTGCCCCGGCTGCCTCAGCTGCTCCTGCGGCACAGCCCGCGACGGCGGCGGATCTGGGGAGCATGATGGCGGCCATGATGACAGCCATGACAACAGCCATGGCCAACAATAATACCAAAGCCGCTGTATCCCAGCCGCCGGACCCGAAGGTTATTTCCACCAGGCCTGTTGCCATGAAGGAGATGGACGTGGAGGAGGTTCTGGGCAAGGAACAGGCCCAGAATCTGGACCTCATTATGGAGGTTCCCCTGCAGGTCTCGGTGGAAATTGGCCGCACCCAGCGAAAGGTGCAGGAAATTCTGGCCTTCTCCAAAGGCTCCCTGGTAGTGCTGGATAAGCTGGCCGGGGATCAGGTGGATCTTTTTGTCAATGGCAAGTGCATTGCCCGGGGCGACGTGGTGGTTATCGACGATAACTTCGGCGTCCGGGTCACAGAGATCGTGCAGAACCCTGGTTTTGAGCTTCCAAAGAAGAAGTGAAGCGCGAATACAGGGATAATGATACGAAATATGTAAATTACTAAGATTGAAAAGGATGGATACGACAATGGCTAAAAAGATTTTGCTGGTCGACGATGCCGCATTCATGCGGAAGATGATCAAGGACACCCTGAGCAAAAACGGGTATACCGAGCTCTTCGAGGCTGTGGACGGCGCTGACGCGGTGGAGAAATTCGGCGAGATCGGCCCGGACCTGGTGATTATGGACATTACAATGCCGAACATGGACGGCCTGGAGGCCCTGAAGGCCATCCGCGCCAAGGACAGCGGCGCCAATGTGGTCATGTGCTCCGCCATGGGCCAGGAGAGCATGGTTATGGACGCGGTGCGCTCCGGCGCCAAGGACTTCATTGTAAAGCCCTTCAAGCCTGACCGGGTGTTGAAGACCGTGACCAACATCCTGGGCGAGCCCTGATTGAAATGCTGGGAGAGGAGCCCCAAATGCTCAGCGGCAGTCCAATTTTCTCCCTCCTGTGGATGATCGTCAGCGTTGTCGTGATTATCGCTCTGGCCTATTGGTTTACCAGGTATGTGGCCGGCCGGGGGGGACTGGGCGCTTTTGCCCCGATGAAGGCGGGCGAGGAGCTGGAGGTTCTGGCCCAGCTGCCGCTGGGGCGGGAGCAAAGGCTGATGATAGCCCGGGCGGGGGAGCGGTTCTTTCTCCTGGGCGTCACTGCCTCGGAAGTCTCCATGCTGGCGGAGTTTACCCAGGAGGAGGCCGCCCTTTGGCGCAGGAGCGCGGAGAGAGAGAATAGGAGTGAGACGCCCAGCTTCCGCGAGGCGCTGAATACGGTTATGCGCCAGAAAAGGCGGAGGTGAGAGAGTTGCTGCCAGAGGGACTAATCAGTATCAACGGTGATAACGTGCAGGTGCTTCAGGTTCTGTTCCTGACCACCATGATTACGCTTGTGCCGTCACTTCTGGTGATGATGACCTCCTTTGCCAGGTATATTATCTCCTTTTCCTTTCTGCGGACGGCCATGGGCACGCAGCAGACGCCGCCCAACATGGTGCTGGTGGGGCTGGCGCTGATTTTGACCTATTTTACCATGGCGCCTACCTTTTCCCAGATTAAGACCCAGGCCTATGACCCCTATGTGGCCGAGGAGATTGGCCAGGAGGAGTTTTTGGAGCTGGCCGCCGATCCGCTGAAGGACTTCATGGTCCGCAATACCAGGGAGAACACCATGCGGATGTTCTGCGACCTGGCCCACATAGACACGCCGGATACCATCGACGAGGCCGCGGGCAAGGAGCTGCCCATGCGGATCATCATCGCCTCGTTCATGACCACGGAGCTCCAGAGGGCCTTTACGATTGGGTTGCTGCTGTATATCCCCTTCATGCTGATTGATATTGTTGTTTCCTGCACACTGATGTCCATGGGCATGATTATGCTGCCGCCGTCCATGATCTCCGCGCCGTTCAAGCTGCTGCTGTTTGTGTCGCTGAATGGCTGGGAGCTTCTGTTTTCCAATTTGGTAAAGGGATTCTATTAGCGGAGGAGGTCTGAGAGATGGATGCAACTGCCGTGTCGGATCTGATGCGGGACGCCGTGGGCCTGGTCATTAAGCTGGGCGGACCCATGCTGATCCTGAGTATGCTGGTGGGCGTGGTAGTGGCGATCTTTCAGGCTGTGACCCAGATTCACGAGCAGACCATCGGCTTTATTCTCAAGGTGAGCGTGATCGTTGCCGTTCTTCTTCTGGGCGGCGGCTGGATGCTGGAATCTCTACAGGAGTACACCAGGGAGATTTTCGCCCTGATCGGCTCCTGACGGAGAGGGCCATATGATTGATTGGGCCGAGCTGACGCTCTTTTTGTATATCACAGCCCGCATAAGCGGCTTTGTACTGTTCAATCCGGTTTTGGGCCGGCGAAATATTCCGGGGATTTTCCGCAGCGGATTGATTCTGGTGCTGTCGGTATTTGTGATCTCTTTCACTGCGCCGGCCGCGGTGCGTATTCCCGGCAGTGTTGTTGAGATGGGGCTCCGGATTCTGCTGGAGCTGGCGCTGGGATACCTGCTGGGGCTGGTGATGAATTTTTTCTTCTATATCCCGCAGCTGGCGGGCCATGCCATTGACACCCAGATGGGCATGACCATGAACCAGGTCTATGACGCCAGCGCACAGGCCAATCTGTCGGTGAGCAGCGTACTGCTCAACACGCTGATGACGCTGCTGTTTTTCGCCGCGGGCGGCCACCATACCCTGCTGCGGATGATGCTGACGTCCCATGAGATTGTGCCCTTCGGCGCCGTCACGCTGGGGCTGGACGCGGCCAATGCCATGCTGGAGCTCTTTGTGGAGTGTACCCTGCTGGCGGTAAAGCTGTGTATGCCCATTTTGGCGGCGGAGCTGCTGGGGCAGCTGGGAATGGGCGTTTTGATGAAGGTCATTCCGCAAATCAATGTATTTTCCATCAATATTGAGCTGAAAGTGATTATCGGTTTGGGATTGCTTCTGCTGCTGATGGCGCCTTTCAGCGAATTTTTATTGGAAGCGGAGCGGGCGATGCTGGACAGTATGCACACTCTGCTGCTCCTCCTCTAGGAGGACTGCGTGAATTGACGACAGGCCCAAGGGGGGATGAGCGTTGGCCGAAGGTTCAAAGACCGAAAAAGCAACACCTAAAAAACGACGGGACGAACGAAAGAAAGGTAACGTCTTTCTCAGTCAGGACGCGGTAGCGGTTACCACGCTGCTGGGTTCCTTTGCGGCCCTGTGGATGCTGGCCGGACAGATTATCCGGGAGGTATCCGCCTTTATGGTTGCCTGTCTGACGGCCTGCGGGGGAGGCCTTCCCGTGGGGGATCAGGTGGCGGAGCTGGAGCAGCAGGGAATTTTGCTGCTGGTGCAGAGCGTGCTGCCATTACTGCTGGTCACCGCCGTCTGCGCCATTGTGGCAACATTTGCCCAGACGAGGCTTTTGGTCACCAGCGAGCTGCTGCGGCCAAAATTCAGCCGGATCAATCCCCTCCAGGGGATCAAGCGGCTGTTTTCCCTGAAGAGCGTCATCGACGCCCTGAAGGGCATTATTAAGATTATTTTGCTGCTGGCAATTATCTATATCAGCCTGGAGGACATGGTCCAGGAGAGTTACAAGTACCTCTACACGGACCTGCGGGCCGCCTGCGCCCATCTCTTTGACAACGCGAAAGGCATGGTGATCCGAATTGCCATCGCCTTTATTGCCGTGGCCGCGCTGGACTTCATGTACCAGTGGTGGGACTATGAGCGGCAGCTGAAAATGAGCAAGCAGGAGATTAAAGAGGAATATAAACAGACGGAAGGTGATCCCCAGGTCAAGGGGAAGATCAAGCAGATCCAGCGGGAGCGTGCCCAGCGGCGCATGATGCAGCAGGTGCCCTCCGCCGATGTGGTCATCCGAAACCCCACCCACTTCGCGGTGGCGCTGCGGTATAAGCCGGAGCAGGATGCCGCCCCGATCGTTCTGGCAAAAGGACAGGATGAGCTGGCGCTGCGGATTGTGAAGATCGCGGAGGAGAACAAGGTTGCGGTGATTGAAAATGTGCCGCTGGCCCGTTCTCTCTACGCCTCCTCGGAGCTGGACTGCGAGATCCCCCCGGAGCTCTACGGCCCGGTGGCGGAGGTGCTGGTCTACATCTTCCGGCTGAATAACGATAAACGACTGGTAAAATAAAGGGGCCGCTTCGCCTTCGGGCGAGGGGAGCCGGGGGGAGGAAGGCCCGGTCCGGCGGCGGAAAGGAACTTACGGAACGGGAGGTGACCGGCGCGTGAAGCGGATTCTGAACAACGCAATATCCCTCGGTGTCGTGGTCATCGTTTTGTTTTTGATCATCCCGCTGCCCACCCAGCTGCTGGATTTTCTGCTGATTATTAACATCGGCCTTTCGATCATGATCCTCATGATCACCATGAACATCTCGGACGCGCTGGAATTCTCCATCTTTCCCTCGCTCCTTCTGATTACCACGCTGTTCCGATTGGGACTAAACGTATCCACCACCCGGCAGATCCTCTACCACGGATATGCCGGCGAGGTTATCCAGAATTTCGGCAACCTGATCACCGGCGGCAACATCGTCATCGGCGTGGTCATCTTCCTCATTATCGTGCTGGTGCAGTTTATCGTCATTACCAAGGGTGCCGAGCGTGTGGCCGAGGTGGCCGCCCGCTTCACCCTGGACGCCATGCCCGGCAAGCAGATGG
>CAJUDV010000031.1 GCA_910585385.1 uncultured Oscillibacter sp.
GACTTCCGCTGGTACGCCGCCTTCCACGACGAGGGCGGCCACCCCCACATCCACATGATGGCGTGGTCTGCAAAGCCGGGACAGGCTTATCTCTCCAAAGACGGAATCAAGAAGATCAAGTCCGCGCTGACCAACGATATTTTCAAGCAGGAGATGCTCCACACCTATGAGCAGAAGTCCGCTTCCAGAGATGACTTGGTGCGCAGGGCCCGAGAAGAAATGAAAGCTCTGGCGCAGAAAATGCAGCAGGGCATTGGCGATCACCCTGAAGTGGAGACGCTGATGATGAGGCTGGTCAATCAGTTGGAAACGGTGAAAGGCAAGAAAACCTATGGTTACCTTCCCAAAGCCGTAAAGGAAACCGTGGATGAGATTGTTGATCAGCTGGAACAGCTGCCGGTTATCGACGAGTGCTATCAGATCTGGTGGAATCTCCAATGTCAGATCAACGATTTCTATTCCGAGAAGGAACGCCAGCGGCCACCACTGTCCCAGCAGAAAGAATTCCGGTCTATCAAGAACGCTGTCATACACGAGGCCGAAAACATTCGCATGGGCAAGATCACTTTTGAGGATGCGGATATGGATGAGTCCGCCGAGTTCTCTGACCTGTCATACGACTGCTGGGAACTGTGGATGGTGGCCCAAGATGACACGGCCTCGATGCCGGATAGAGATGAAGCGGCGGCACAGCTCATGACCAAAGCCGAGAATGGCAATCCTGACGCACAGTATCTTGTGGGCATACTCTACCGGGACGGCCCGGTGCTGATCCCTGACAGTGTGGAAGCCGCAGGTTGGTTTGAGCAGGCTGCTCGTCAAAGTGTGATTGCGGCACAGTATGAGTTGGGTGTGCTGCTTCTCTCTGATGATCCGGAAATCCATGATCCAGGATTGGGTGTGCAATGGTTGGAGTATGCCGCTCAAAACGGGAATGACTGTGCCGCCTATCGGCTGGGCAAAGAATATCTCAAAGGCGAGATCGTGGAAAGAGACACCGCCAAAGCGGTGGGGTACCTCACCCAGTCCGCTGAAACTGGAAACCAGTACGCCCAATACGCTCTGGGCAAGCTCTGCCTGGAGCGCGGTGATAAGGTGGAAGCCCGTTATCGGTTCGCACAGTCTGCCGCTCAGGGCAACGAGTATGCTCAATTCTTCCTGGAGCGCTGGAACAGCCTGGAGCCGCCCTCGCTCATGCTGTCGGTTACCCGGCTGCTCCACCACATGGGCCGGATCTTTCAGGATCAGGCCCCAGCTCCGTCTGTCCTCGGCGGCATCCGGATCGACCGCAAGCGGCTGGCTCAGATCAGAGAAAAGAAAATCGCCATGGGTCACAAGGCGAACGATCATGACGAGCCAGCCCTTGGCCCGACTATGACGATGGGCTGAATTGCACCTCCGTCTGCAAAGAAAGACGGCCCCCATCAAATGATAAGTTTCTGATAACTCTGCCCTTTACCACTGGCTATTGGCACGGCGTGCTGGTATGTTGTGCAGTTGGAAAGGAGACGATTCCATATGAGCAAACGAAGACCGTCCGGCGACGGCATGGTACGCAAGCGGGACGACGGACGCTGGGAGGGCCGGATCGTGGTGGGCCACAAAAATAACGGCGATTCCATCTTCCGCTACATCTATGCCGATACCCAGAAAGAGCTGACGGCGAAGCTCCGTCAGAACATCGACGCCTACCAGGGCATTGATCTGACGGAGCAGAGCCGAATGACCCTCTCTGAGTGGCTGGATCAATGGCTGGACCGGCGCATGGCCGGGACCGTCCGCGGCGATACGCTGGACGGGTACCGGCGGGACCTGAACAACCATGTCAAGCCCCGCCTGGGGCAGAAACAGCTGACAAAAATTACACCCGCTGATTTGAATGATCTGTACGCCCATCTCCTGGAACACGGCCGTCTCTCCAGAAGGCAGAGCAGCGGCCTCGCGCCCGCCACTGTCCACGGCATCCACACGACCCTTCACCACGCGCTGAAAACCGCGGTGGAGGAGGGCCTTCTGCCTGCCAATCCCGCCGAGGGCGTGACGCCGCCCAAACTGCCGCGCAGTCCGAAGGGTATCCTCAACAACGACCAGCTGGACACGCTGATGGCGGCAATCAGTCGGGACCCGCTCTGGCACGACTTCTTCTATGTGGAGCTGACCACCGGCCTGCGGCGGGGAGAGCTGTGCGGTCTGAAATGGAGAGATTTTGACAGCGAGACCGGAACACTGAACGTCCGCCGCACGATCCATATGAAGAAAGGCGGCGGACTGAGCGAGGGAGACACCAAGACCTATGCCGGAATGCGGGCCATCCTGCTCCCCAAAAGCACGGTCCAGCTTCTGCGGGAGAGAAAACGCGCCGCGCTGACAGAGTGGATCTTTCCCGATCCACTCAAACCGGAAAATCCCACGCATCCTGGCGGCGCCTACCGGCGGCTGAAAAAACTCCTGGAAGAAGCCGGACTGCCCAATATCCGCTTCCACGATCTCCGGCACACCTTCGCCACACACGCCCTGGCCGGAGGGGTGGACGCCAAGACCCTCTCCGGTATTCTGGGCCACACAAAAGCCAGCTTCACGCTGGACACCTACGCCCATGTTACCGGCGATATGCAGCGTCATGCCGCAGGGATCGTGGGCGATTTTATTCAGGACATTCTCTAAGGAGGGGCTCATGGGAAAGCAGAAAACCAAGCGTGGAAACGGCAGCATCCACCTGCGGAAAGACGGCCGCTGGGAGGGGCGGGTGGTCATCGGACGCAATGAAAAGGGCCTGCCGAAAACGAAAAACGTCCTGGCGCAAACCCGCCGGGAGTGCCAGGAAAAACTCAAGGCGCTGAGAAACAGCATCAAGGGCGCTGTGCCAAAGCAGCCCAAAGCCGGCATAACCTTCGGGGCATGGCTGGATCACTGGTACCGGAGCGACTGCAAGCCGACGATCAGCCCCAAGACACAGACCGACTATGAAAACCGTATCTACCAGCACATCATTCCGGAAATTGGACATATCCCGCTGACCAAGCTCACCTCCGCAGATCTCCAGCAATTCTATATCCGCCTCAAGCAGGGCGGACGGCTTCTCCAGCCGGAGAGGTACGGCCCCGGGCTGTCGGACCGCATGGTGAAATGCTGCCATGTGACCTGCCGCGCGGCGCTGGACAAGGCGGTGTCCCAGGGACTGCTTCTGAAGAATCCGGCCGCCGCCTGCAAGGCGCCCACGACCCATCCCAAAGAGATGCAGGTGCTGGCCCAGGAGGAGATGCAGCGATTGCTCATTCAGGCAAAAGAGGACGGCTGCTATGAGCTTCTGCTTCTGGATCTGACCACCGGCCTGCGCCGCGGGGAGCTGCTGGCGCTCCAATGGGATGATCTGGACTTCCAGACCGGAGAACTGCGGATCACACGGCAGGTACAGCGGATCCGGGGAGAACTGACAATCACCCAGCCCAAGACCCGATCCTCCAGCCGAAGCATCATCCTTCCGAAAGTGATTCTGGACATCCTGAAAAACCACCGTCAGTGTACGGGGTCCCGGTGGATGTTTCCCTCACCCAGGAAAGAGGATTCTCCCCGGGATCCCGCCGCCGTCCGGAAGAAGCTGTCCACCATCCTGGAGCGGGCCGGCTGCAAACACGTCCGCTTCCATGACCTCCGGCACACCTTCGCCACCAACGCCCTGGAGCACGGGATGGACGTCAAGACCCTGTCTGCCATCATCGGCCACGTCTCCAGCGCCACGACGCTGAACGTCTACGCCCACGTCACCGACGGGATGCGGCAGTCGGCGGCGGCAAAGATCGACTTCGCCATCGCCAAAGCGGAGCCCCGGCCGGATACGATGGTTCGGGAGAAGCCCGTCCGCACCAGTTTCCAGGCAGTCAAGGGTAAATACCGCAAGCCGGGGACCGGTTGTATTTCACGGATCAGAGATCAGCTCTGGGAGGGACGGTATTCTCCCAAGGTCAACGGCAAACGTATGACCCGGAATGTCTACGCCCACAGCGAGGAGGAGTGTGAGGAGAAGCTGGCGCGGTTGATCACGGAGATGAAGGAGGAGACAGCCCTCCTGCGAGCCCAGGCAAAAACAGGTTGAATAGAATGTAGCCGCCCTCCGGGACAAGGCTTCCCGGAGGGCAATTTTTTCCCTGTCTGTGGCTGGAACTGTGGTCAAGGCGAACACGGACTGATAAACCTCGCCGCAAAATCGCCCAAAAAATTAAGAAAAACCGCCGTTTCCTCGCAGAAACAGCGGTTTTCATGGTGGACGATACAGGACTCGAACCTGTGACCCCCTGCACGTCAAGCAGGTGCTCTAGCCAGCTGAGCTAATCGTCCGTAGCGGAACAAATATAGAATACACGATTATACTCAATTTGTCAACAGTTTTTTCTTGTTTTTTGGCCCCACCGGGTTTATAGTGGAGAAAAGCGCAGTTTGAAAGGAGATCCCCCATGAAAATCATTGACGCTCACCTCCATATTTTCCCAGAGGATGACGCTGCCACGGCGGCCTGCTCCGCAGAGGCGGAGGCCGCTCTCCGCCATCTCTGGGAACCTCTGGGGATCGTCCGCGGCGTGGTCATGGGAAACCGCAGCCTGGCCGCGGAGTACCACAACTACCCCACGGATCTCCTTCACTACTGTGTGGGGCTGGACGGGCGAATGCTGGAGGAGGGCCGGAAAACACCGCCGGACTTGGCCGCCCAGGTGGAATCCCATCTGCGGCGGGAGAAGTGCTGCGGCGTCAAACTCTACCCGGGATACAACAAAATCTCCCTGTCCGATCCGCTGTATCAGCCTATTTACCAGCTGGCTCAGTCCTATCAAAAGCCGGTAGCAGTCCACATGGGGCTCACCGCCTTCCCCCGCGCCCACCTGAAATACTGCCACCCCCTGGCCCTGGACGAGGCCGCCGCGGACCACCCCGGTGTCCGCTTTGTCATGTGCCACTTCGGAGCCCCATTTCTGGAGGCCGCCGCAGCGGTGCTGGTGAAAAATCCCAACGTATCCGCCGACCTCTCCGGTCTGCTGGAGGACCCGGTGGACCTGGATATATGGTTCCGGGAGCAGTCCGGCTATGCCGCCCTTCTGCGAACCTGGCTGGCCGCCGCGGGCTGCTGGGACCGGCTCCTGTACGGCTCCGACTGGCCCATTGTCGACCCGGAAAAATACCTCGCTTTCATCCGGCGCCTGGTGCCGCCGGAGCACTGGGACGCCGTTTTCTATGAAAACGCCCTCCGTGTCTACGGACTCTAGCTCTCTGTCATCCTGCCTCTGTCATTCTGCCGGATATGGGACAGGTTCCGTCAAAAATATTTGTCCATTCTATGGTCATTCATTTCTTTAATAAATTATGGCCTTTCGCCAAAAATGTGGTATACTAATCTGCAATAACTGAACATGAGGGTGAGAGATTTGTTGAGAAAAACTGTAGTCGTACATATTCCCAATGAGCACCTGAATAACGCCGCCACATTTTTCATCAAAAAGGCCAACGAGTTCACCAGTCACATCACCGTCTCCCGGAAAAACAACAGCGTCAACGCCAAAAGCCTGCTGGGCCTGCTGTCCATGAGGCTGGAGTACGGAACGAGCGTGGACATCACCGCCGAGGGCGTTGACGCGGCGGAGGCCCTGGCGGCTCTGGAGCAAGTCCTGAACCCCGCGGATCACAATTGACATCACGATGCAAAAAACCTCGCTTTTCAGCGAGGTTTTTTCGCGCACTTCCGAAACCGGAAAATCAGGCGGCCCGGCACCGGCGCAGGCATTCCGCCGCTTTCGCCCCGTCCTCCACGGAGAAAAACGCCAGGCCCTGGGCCAGCCCCCGCTGGCTGTCGTTCTGAATATCCGTCTTGGGGTGACAGGCCCGCCAGCGGAGCTGCCGGTCCACCTCCTCAAAGAGGCACCCGCCCAGCACCAGGCAGTCCCCTGCCGTCCGGTCCCGCAGCAGCTGGAAGTCATCAATCTCCAACAGCTCCATGTAGTAGAAGGTCTGATCCCGGGTCATCAAAATAGCCCTCTGGTCTGTGATCCAATACCGCTGGCCCAGCAGGCTGTACCGCTCAATCACCGGGGAGAGCAGCATCAAAACCGCAATCAGCAGGATCACCGCCACGGCTTTGACGCTCCACTCCCGGCCCTGGCCGGTGTACAGCGCCAAAAGCGCGGCGGCCGCAGCCACCGTGCCGATCCACTTTCCGATAATCTTCCAGCTCTCCCCCTTCTCCAGAAGGGGGAACGCCTTTGTCCCGCTCTGCCAGCAAACCCGCTCCCCCTGCCGCAGATGGCTCTCAAGCGCCCGTTCAGCCGTCATCTTTCCTTCCATTCCCATCGTCTCCTTCTCAATCCGCAAGTATTCCGGCGTCTTTTTTCGCCGTCTCCATCATACTACGGACGCCCGTTCAGCCGCTGGGAAGGTACCGGCGCGGCCCGTTAATCTTCCGTCAAATTTTTTAGCGGCAATTTAACGATTTCTCTGCTATAATAATACCATTGGAAAGGAGGCCTGCCATGTACCCCAAAAATCCCCTCTCCGCCCGGATGTTTCCCCTCTCCCTGCGGGACCTGCTGATAACCATCAGCATTCTGCTGTGCGCCGCCGGGGTGTGCATTCTCCTGCGGGCGGCGGACACCAGCGACGGCTTTGCCTCCCCCATCTTTGTGCTGGCGGTACTGCTGACCTCCCGCCTTACCACCGGCTACCTCTTCGGACTCATCGCCTCCGTCCTGGGGGTCATCTGCGTCAACTTCATCTTTACCTATCCCTACTGGGCCTTCAACCTGACCATCTCCGGCTATCCCCTCACCTTCCTGAGCTTTCTGGCGGTGTCTGTCATCACCAGCACTTTGACCACCAAAATCAAACGGCAGGAACAGCTGCGGGCCGAAAATGAGAAGGAGAAAATGCGGGCCAACCTGCTGCGCTCCGTGTCCCACGACATCCGCACTCCTCTGACCTCCATTGTGGGGTCCACCTCCACGGTACTGGAGAATCCCGGTCTCTCCCGGGGGGAGCAGGAGACTCTGCTGGAGGATGTGCGCAGCGAGGCCCAGTGGCTGATTCAGACAGTGGAAAACCTGCTGTCCATCACCCGCATGGGAGACGGACAGGCCCACATCACCAAGGACGTGGAGGCGGCGGAGGAAATTCTGGGGGAGGCGGTGCGGAAGTTCCGCCGCCGCTATCCGGAGATGTCTGTGGCCGCGGAGCCCCCCAAAGAACTGCTGCTGGTGCCAATGGACCCCATTCTCATTGAGCAGGTCCTGGCGAACCTGATGGAGAACGCCGCCCTCCACGGCGAGACTGCCACCCGCATCCTCATTTCCGCCCGGCCGGACGGCGATTTTGCCCGCTTCACCGTGGCGGACAACGGGCGGGGCATTGATCCCGCCGTCCTGCCCACGCTGTTTGACGGCACTCTGAAGCACAGCGAGTCCGCCAAGGGGGATGGCAAGCGGAACATGGGCCTGGGTCTCTCCGTGTGCATGGCCATTGTGCGGGCCCACGGCGGCACTATGGAGGCGAAAAATCTACCGGCCGGGGCGGAATTCTCCTTCCGCCTCCCGCTTTTGAAGGAGGGATCCAGCAGATGAACATCCGGGAAAAGATTCTGGTGGTGGAGGATGAAAAGAGCATCTCCCACTTCATCTCCACCATTCTCAACTCCAACGGCTACGAGGCCATGCAGGCCCGCAGCGGCACGGAGGCCCTGTCCATGATCTCCTCCCACTGTCCGGACCTTATCATTCTGGACCTGGGGCTGCCGGACATGGACGGTCTGGAGATCCTCCGCCAGCTGCGCACCTGGTCCAGTCTGCCGGTGGTGGTGGTTTCCGCCCGCTCTCACGAACGGGAAAAGGTCACAGCCCTGGACCTGGGAGCCGACGACTACCTCACCAAACCCTTTGGAACAGACGAGCTGCTAGCCCGAGTCCGCACCGCCATCCGCCACACCCGCACCGTCTCCGGCAACAATGAGATCGCCCAAAAGGGTACATACACCGTGGGGGAGATGACCATCGACTACAACAAGCACCAGGTTCTCATCCGGGGAGAAAACGTAAAGCTGACTCTCAGCGAATTCCGCATTGTGGCGCTGCTGGGCAAGCACGCCGGGAAGGTGCTGACCTACGATTTTATCATCAAGGAGCTGTGGGGCCCCCGGGCCGGGGGAGACAACCAGATCCTCCGGGTAAACATGGCCAACATCCGCCGGAAGGTGGAGAAAAATCCCGCCGAGCCGGAGTACCTCTTCACCGAGGTGGGTGTAGGCTACCGGCTGGCGGAGGAAATCTAAGCCGCTCCGCCGCGGCACCATGGTCGATCTTTTCAGCATGAAACGAGGATGCGTAATGAGCAGTCAGGTCTTTTCCGCTTTTTATGAGATTGTCCGGCGTGTCCCGGCGGGAACAGCGGCCACTTACGGCCAGGTAGCCTGCCTGGCGGGGATGCCCCGCTGCGCCAGAATCGTGGGCTACGCCATGGCGGGCTGTCAGGACCCCTCCGTCCCCTGCCATCGGGTGGTAGACCGCTTTGGCCGCACCAAGGCGGCCTTTGATACCCACGCCCCCGGCACCCAGCGGGCACTGCTGGAGGCAGAAGGCGTCCGCTTCCGCCCTGACGGGACGGTGGACTTGGAAAAATGTCATTGGAATCCAATATATTGATATAAACAGGTAGTAAAAAAGGCGTTGATGACACGGTCATCAACGCCTTTTTACTACCAGTTCGCCTCAGAACTCGTAGTCCACCGCTGCCCGGTCCTCCCGGATGGACTTGCACAGGGCGGAGACCGCCTTATGGCGAGGATCATTTTTGTAGGCCTCCAGGTCCGTCAGGCTCTCAAAATCACTGACCAGCACGGCGTCATAGTTGCCTTTTCCCACATTTACCGCCACCTCGCACCGAAGCAGCTGAGGAACTACCCCTTGAAGCCCCCGCAGGCCCTCAAAAAAGCGGCTCTGCTCCGCCTCTGTGCCGGGCCGGAATTTCCACATAACAATGTGACGAATCATATGCCCTTCCTCCATTTCCGCCATTATATCAATACATTAAGCTATTATAATAGTTATTTCCCGCATTTTCGCTTATAGGCGGCAATGCCCATGCCCAGGAGCTCGATGGCCCTGGTCAGCTCGGCGGCATTTTTCACAAAGGCAAGGCGAATCTTATCCCGGCCCAGATTGGGGTCCGCATAGAACCCGGCGCCAGGGGCGTACATCATGGTCTCCCCACGGTCCTGAAATTCATCCAGCATGAAATACTGGAGCTTCTCCGTATCGTCCACCGGCAGCGAAGCCATCAGATAAAACGCACCCTGGGGAGATGTGAAACGCACACCGGGGGTCTTCTCCAGCGCCGCCGCCGTGGCCTCGCCGCGGATACGGTACTCCTCCCGCACCGAGGCAAAATACTCCTCTCCCAGCGTCTCATACATCCGCGCCGCGCCGATCTGGTCCAGGGCGGCGATGCACAGCCGTCCCTGGGCCCACTTCAAAGCCTGGGCCATCAGCTCCCCGTTTCGGGAGATCATCGCCCCCACCCGGGCGCCGGTCGTGGAGAACCGTTTGGATACCGAATCAATGATGACTACGTTCTCCGCCGCGTCGGAGAATGCCAGCATGGTCTCTCTCTTCCCGGTGTAAACAATCTCCCGGTACACCTCGTCGCTGATGAGAAACAGCCCCCGCTCCCTGGCAATGTCCGCCAGCAGCCGCATCTCCTCCTTAGACAGCACAACGCCGGTGGGGTTGCCGGGCGTCGTGACCATGATAGCCCGGGTACGCTCGTTAATCAGAGGCTCGATCCGCTCCCGGCTGGCAAACCGGTAGCCCTCTTCCGCGGAGGTGGGAATGGGACGGATCCTGCCGCCGGTGACATTTACAAAAGTGGTGTAATTGGGATAGAAGGGCTCCGGCACCAGCACCTCGTCTCCCTCGTCCAAAATGCAGGCCATGGCAATCTCCAGCGCCTCGCTGCCGCCAAAGGTGGCCAGAATATCCTCCCTCTCCAGAGGACAGCCCAGCTCCGCGTAGTAAGCCCGCAGCGCCTCCAGATAGCGCTCCTCGCCGGGGGCCGGCGGGTAGGCCACCACAGGCCCGTCAAATCCTCCCACCGCCTCAAAAAACGCCTGGGGCGTCTTCACATCCGGCTGACCGATGTTCAAGTGGTGAATCCTGACGCCCCGCGCCCTGGCCGCCACCTCCCTGGGATAGAACTGCCGCATGGGCGAGAGCCCGCACCGCTGTATTTTACTGGATAGTCTCATCATCATAACCTCCCGGACCCTTCCGGCCCCAAACTTGTGTCTCTCACAGCCAACGTGAATATTGGAGAAAAAAAAGCCCCTGACCAATGTCAGGGGCGAAAAAACTCCACGATACCACCCTGATCTGCCGCTCCGGGGAGCGGCATCTCATGTCATCCTATAACGGGGATGAACCGTCCCGCTCATCACGGGCCGCTCCGAAGTGGCTTGCTCCGCACCGCAGGCTGAGGGCTTGCACCGGTCCCCTCTCGCTGAAAGCCTTGTTTGCGAAGCTGGCTTCATCATCGCATTTCTTACTGTCAGTATACAGGATTCAGCGGATTTGTCAAGGTTTTTCCAATCCTTTTTGAAGTTTCTCCTCTTTGCGGAATTTACGCAAACCGACAAAATCAACTCTCCGGAATAGCCCGGGGCTGGAGCACGGCTCCAAGGGTTTTTTCGTATTCCTCATACCATCCGCGGCTCATCCAGTGGCAGCGTCAAGGCGGTCTCATTCAGGTCCTGAACGGTCTCCTGTCCGTTGACAACATCCTCCGGCCCCATGGGCTTTTGGACCCACAGCAGCTCCGTCCCATCCGGAAGGCGATAGTGGTCAGAACCCCAGGTATCCTGCCAGCGGTCCGCGGAACCGCCGTCGGAAAAGGTGCGCGCCTGAGCCAGCGTGAGGGCCCGCTCCTCCGACGCATCCGGCCGCCGGGAACAGCCCGCCAGAAGCAGGCAACACGCCAGCGCCGGAAGCATCCATCTCAACTTCACTCTTCCTCTTTCACGGGGAAGGGGGGCTCGTCTCCTCCGGCGGCGGGGACTCCGCCGCCCATCTGGAGCTCCTGCCAGCGTTCTTTCGTAATCAGCAGCTGCCGGGGCTTGGAGCCCTCAAAGGGGCCCACGATGCCCCGCTGCTCCATCTGGTCCACAAGGCGCGCGGCCCGGGAGTACCCCAGCTTCAAGCGCCGCTGGAGCATGGACACCGAGGCCTGTCCCGTTTCCAGCACCACGTCCACGGCGGCGGGCAGCAGCTCGTCGCTCTCGTCCCCGGCGGGCTCCGCCTGGGCGGAACCGCCGCCCTTGGCCCCCTTCTCCTTCTCCTGGACGGACTCCTCAATCTTGGCCAGCACCTCGTCGTCGTACTGGGCCTCGCCGGTCTTCTTCACAAACGCCACAACCTGCTCAATCTCCTCCGGGGAGATGAAGCAGCCCTGAACCCGCTGGGGCTTTCCGGCCCCCAGGGGGGCGTAGAGCATGTCGCCCTTGCCCACCAGCTTTTCCGCGCCGGTCTGGTCCAGGATGATGCGGGACTCCAGGGACGACGCCACGGCGAAGGCCACGCGGCTGGGAATATTGGCCTTCATGAGGCCGGTGATGACGTCGGAGGAGGGCCGCTGGGTGGCAATGACCAGGTGCATTCCGGCGGCGCGGCCCATCTGGGCCACGCGGCAGATGGACTCCTCCACCTCCTTGGCCGCCACCAGCATCAGGTCTGCCAGCTCGTCGATGACCACCACCACGCTGGGCAGCGTCTCCATGCCCTCCGTGGTCTTTGCCAGCTTATTGTACTCCTCCAGCTTCTTCACGCCGCATTCGGAAAAGGCCTTGTACCGCTTCATCATCTCAAATACCGCCCACTGGAGGGCTCCGGCGGCTTTCTTGGGGTCCGTCACCACAGGGATCAGCAGGTGCGGAATGCCGTTATAGGGGGCCAGCTCCACCATCTTGGGGTCCACCATGATGAAGCGCACCTCATCGGGGGTGGACTTGTACAGCAGGCTGATGATGAGGGAGTTGGTACACACGGACTTGCCGGAGCCGGTGGTGCCGGCAATCAGCGCATGGGGCAGCCGGGCGATGTCGCCAATGACGTTATTGCCGCCAATATCCCGCCCCAGGGCAAAGGCCACGGCGGACTTATGCTCCGTAAAGTCCCGAGACTCGATGACATCCCGGATCAGTACCGGCGTCACGGCTTTGTTGGGCACCTCGATGCCCACTACGGAGATCTTGTCCGGAATGGGGGCGATGCGCACGCCGGTGGCCCCCAGGGCCAGGGCGATGTCGTCCGCCAGATTGGTGATCTTGGAGAGCTTCACCCCCTGGTCCAGCACGAACTCATACCGGGTGACGGAGGGGCCGTGGACCACGTCGCCGGGGGTAGCGTCCACGCCGAAGCTGTTCAGGGTGTCCGCCAGACGGCGGGCGTTGTTCCGCAGCTCCGCCCCGGCCTCCACGTGATTTTCGCCCTGGCTCTCCCACAGAAGGGTGATGGGCGGGTACTGATACTCCTCCTCCCCCGCCGCCATCCGCTCCTCGATCTCCGCCGTCACGGCGGCGGTCTGCTGGGCCACCTCGCTGGCGGCCTTCTCCTTCTTCGGCTTCTCCTGAACCGGCGGCGGAGCCGCCAGCGGCTCCGGGGCGGCCGGCCGAGCGGGCTCCAAGACCGGCATGGTCTCCTGCGCGGGGGCGGGCTCCGGCTTGGCCGGCTTCTCCGGCAGCTCCGGCGCGGCGGCGGCCAGCACCTGGTCCGGCGTCCGCTGCTTCTGGGACTTATGGCGGAAGAAGCCGGTAAACCGGCCCTCCTCCCCCTCCCGCTCCGTGGGGGCCGGAGCGGGCTTTGCCGCTCCCGGCTCGTCGTCCAGGGGAATGTCAATCTGCTGCCGGGCCCTGCCGGCGGCCCGCTTGGGCCGCTCCAGAGGCGTCAGGTGGATGGCGGGCTGTTCCGGCTGGGGCTGCTCTTCGTACTGGGGGCGGGAGCGGTGTTTTTCAATCAGCGCCCCCACGGTGAGCCGCAGGGCCGTCATCACCAGCACCACCAGCAGCACGGTGAAGAGAATTACGGATGCGAATTTGGAGAACACGGCCACGGAGCCGTTGGCCAGCACGCCGGACACCGCCCCGCCGGACTCCAGGGCAACACCGTCCTGCCAGAGGGCTTTCAGCACGCCGAAGGAGGCGGTGTATTCTTTTTCGCACAGTCCCATGTGGACCAGGGCGCCAAAGAGCACCGGAACCAGCAGAGCGCAGGTCACCCGCAGCTGCACGGGCCGTCCCCGGTGGGTCAGCAGAACAACCGCCGCCAGCAGCATAGCCGGGGCGCAGAGCCAGTAGCCGTAGCCAAAGAGGCCCTTGAGGAGAACGGCGAACCAGTCGATGAAGATGGCGCTGATTCCGAGATAGCTCACCAGCACGGAGAGGGTCAGCACCAGCAGGACAAAGCCTGTCACCTCACGGCGAATAGGCTGCTTCTGGGGCGGGGCCGGTTTTTTGGAGCGGCCGCCGCCTCTGGAGGACCCGCCTTTGGCGGATGTGGATCTCTTCTGTGTTGTGGATGCCACGGCTCAAATACCTCCCTGGGGAATCTGCTTTTGCAGGATGGTAAGGACCAGCGTCACCGCGCCGGCCAACCAGCAATAGTAGGCAAAGAAGCCAAATCTGCCCTTTTCGGCGATCATTTTCAGCAGCCGGATGCAGGCGTAGCCCACCACGGCGGCCACCAGAACTCCCGCTAGGTACACCGGCACCTCCTCCCAGGGGACCTGGGCCTCTAAGGCGTCTTTCAGGCTTAAAATATTGGCCCCGAGAATGGCGGGAATGGACAGCAGGAAGGAAAACCGCACGGCAAACTTCCGCTCAAACCCCACGAAGCACCCCGCGGTGATGGTAGTGCCGGAGCGGGAGATTCCGGGGCAGGTGGCCACGGCCTGCGCCACCCCCACCAGGAGAACGTCCACCAAGGCGGCGGTGCGCTCCGTCTTGCGGCCCTTGCGCACACGGTCGCTGGCGAACAGCAGGCAGCCGGTGACCAGCAGCGCCCCGGCCACGAAGTACATATTGTCCCCCAGGCCCTCCACCAGGTCCTTCACCGGCAGTACGGCAAACAGGGGCAGGGTACCCACGATAATCAGCAGGATCAGCCGCCGGGCGGGGGGCACCGGCGTTGGGGTGGTCCTGCGGACCAGGTCTCCCACGCCGCCGAAAAACTCCACGACCATGTCCCGGATGTCCTGCCAATAGGCGGCGAACACGGCGACGAGGGTACCCAGGTGCAGCAGCACGTCAAAAAAGCCAGGGATCTCAGCGGCTCCCGCCTGCCCCAGCAGATGCTCCGCAATGGCCAGGTGGCCGGAGCTGGAGATGGGCAGGAACTCCGCCACGCCCTGGATCAGGCCCAGCAGGACCGCGTGCAGCAGTGTCAATGTACTCACGCTCCTTTATGTTTTTGATAGGCTCTATGTTTATTTGAAAAATAGTATATCATGGACGGACTGTAAATTCCAGTCATATTTCACGGCGCGCTTCCTCGTTGCGCACGGGCCGGCAGCGCCTCTTCCAATCCCATCAAAAGCGCCCGGATACCGTCAGCGGACCCGAAAGAGACCAAGGATGCTTTTTAAAGCGGTTTCCTCCGTCCCCTTTCGCCCTCCCGCGGTGCCGGGTGACTGGAAAACGGCCTGCCCCGCGGGCAGGCCGTCCTGTTTTCTCACTCTTCGCCCAGGACCTCCAGGGCGCTTCTGGCGGCGGCCTGTTCGGCCTCCTTCTTGCTGTGGCCGGAACCCCCTCCCAGGATTTTCCCGTTCAGCAGAACCTCCGCCTGGAATGTCTTGGCGTGGTCCGGGCCGGCCTCCCCCGCCATGCGGTAGGCCAGCACCTGGTCCGCCTGTCGCTGGACCAGCTCCTGCAGGGCGGTCTTGTAGTCCCGCCGGCGCTCCTCCACCACCTCTTCCCGCTCGGCCTCCAAGAGGCAGCGGTGGATCAACGCCGACGCGGCGGCAATGCCGCCGTCCAGGTACACCGCCGCAAACACCGCCTCCGTGGCGTCCGCCAGAATGGACGTCCGGGTCCGGCCGCCTCCGGACTCCTCTCCCCGGCCCAGCTTTAAATAGCTGCCTAAGTCCAGCTTCTGCGCCACCTCGAAGAGGCTCTGCTCACACACCAGGGCCGCCCGGATACGGGTCAGATCCCCCTCCGGCAGGTCCGGGTGCTGGAGGAAGAGGAACTCCGCCGTCACAAAGCCCAGCACAGAGTCCCCCAGAAACTCCAGCCGCTCGTTGCTGCGCAGGCGGGCGGAGCGGTGCTCGTTGGCATAGGAGCTATGGCTCAGGGCCTCCTCCAGCAGCGCGGGGTTCTGAAAGGTATAATTCAGTTTTTTCTCCAGTTCCTGCATAGCTGACTCTCCGAACGGAAGCCCCGCCGGGGAAGCGGGGCTCTGTCTCTTATTTTACTTTGGCCGCGATGTAATTCACCGCGTCGCCCACGGTCTTGAGGCTGCCCAGCTCCTCCTCTTGGATCTCGCCTACCTCAAACTCCTCCTCCATGGCCATAACCAGCTCCACCAGGTCCACGGAATCGGCGCCCAGATCCTCCTCAAAGGCGGTCTCCATGCTCACCTCGGCGGGCTCCATGGCAAACTGCTCCGCCACCAGTTCTCTCATTGTCTGAAAAATTTCCTCAACGGACATACTGTTTCACTCCTTAGAGAATTATATGATCTGGGGTAATCATACGGCAAGGCGGCATGGCTGTCAAGAGGATTTCAATTTTTTTCCGTGTTTCTGTCCACCTTCATGAGGTGGATATTGTTTTCGATGTCGGCGATGAAGCCGCTCTCGGCGTACTCCACCGCCCGGAGAATGGCGTTGGTGACGGCCTTGGCGTCAGAGGAGCCGTGGGCCTTCACCACAGGCTTGGAGATCCCCAGGAAGGGGGTGCCCCCCACCTCGCCGGGGTCCACCAGCTTTTTCATCTTCGCCATGTCCCCCTTCACCAGGGCGGCGGCCAGCTTGGTCTTGGCGCCGGAGAGAAACATCTTCTTCAGTTCCCTCAGCAGAAACTTTCCAACGCCCTCCACGGACTTGAGCATGATATTCCCGGTATAGCCGTCCGCCACGATGACGTCGGCCCCGCCCAGCATGGCGGCGTCCGCCTCGATGTTGCCGGTGAAGTTGATCCGCCCGGCCTCCCCCGCCTCTTTCAGCAGGGCATAGGCCTCGTGGCGCAGGGCGTCGCCCTTCTCCTCCTCCGCGCCGATGTTCAAAAGGGCCACCCGGGGCCGCTCCACCCCCAGCACGCGGCTGGCGTAGTAGCTTCCCAGATAGGCGAATTGCAGCAGGTACTCCGCCGTGCACTCGGCGTTGGCGCCGCAGTCGCACAGGATGGCCCGCCCTCCTGCCGTGGGGATGACGGGGCCCATGGCGGCCCTGCGGATGCCCCGGATGCGCTTCACCAGCAGCGTGGCCCCCGCCAGCAGCGCCCCAGTGGACCCGGCGGAGACAAAGGCGTCCCCCTCCCCGTTTTTCAGGAGATTCAGTCCCACGGTCAAAGAGGAGTCTTTCTTCACCTTAAAGGCAATGGCGGGGTCGTCGGCGATCTCCACCACCTCCGACGCGTCCCGGATCTCCACGCCGGCGGGCAGGTTTTTCTCGCCGCAGCTCTCCACGGCCCGCAGCACCTCCGCCGCCCGGCCCACCAGAATGATGTCCACGCCATGGGTCCTATTGGCCTCCAGAGCGCCCTGCACCACGGCCGCGGGGGCGTTGTCGCCGCCCATGGCGTCTACGATGATCTTCATTTCAGCACTTCCTCCTTCATCGCCTCGATCACGGCCAGCGACCGGGCCGAGAGCTCCGCGTTTTTATTTCTCTTCCCCCTCACCCGGTGGTCCAGGGGGGGCATGATGCCGAAATTGATATTCATAGGCTGGAACGCCGTCACGGACTCGTTGGAGACATACAGCCCCAGCGCCCCGACGGCCGTCTCCCGGGGAAAGTCCGCCGGCGGCAGGCCCCGCAGGCGGCGGGACATCTCCACGCCCGCCAGAAAGCCGCTGGCGGCGGACTCCACATACCCCTCCACGCCGGTCATCTGCCCGGCGAAGGCGATCCGCGGCTCTGATTTCAGACGGTAATACCGGTCCAGCAGCCGGGGGGAATCCAAAAACGTGTTGCGGTGCATCACCCCGTAACGCAGAAATTCCGCTTCGCGGAGGGCGGGAATCATGGAGAACACCCGTCTCTGCTCCGGAAATTTCAAATGGGTCTGGAAGCCCACCAGGTTGTAGACCGTGCCTTCGGCGTTGTCCCGCCGCAGCTGCACCACGGCGTAAGGCTCTCTTCCCGTCCTGGGGTCCCGCAGCCCCCGGGGCTTCAGGGGGCCGTAGCACAGCGTATCCCGGCCCCGGCGGGCCATGACCTCCACGGGCATACAGCCCTCAAAGACCATCTTGTCCTCAAAGCCGTGGACCTCTGCCTCCTGGGCAGTGGTGAGGGCCTGCCAGAAGGCCTCGTACTCCGCCTCGTCCATGGGGCAGTTGACGTAGTCCGCCGTACCCCTGTCGTACCGGGAACCGAACCAGGCCAGGTCCATGTCCACGCTCTCGGCGGACACCAGAGGGGCTGCCGCGTCGTAGAAGTGGAGGGCGCTGTCCGCCCCCAGCAGGGTCTGGAGCCTGTCCGCCAGGGCGTCGGAGGTCAGGGGACCGGAGGCCACCACCACCTCCCCGCCGGGGATGTCCGTCACCTCCCCCTCCGCCACCGTGATGTTGGGGTGGCTTTTGATCCGCTCCGTCACCAGGGCGGCGAAGCCGTGGCGGTCCACCGCCAGGGCGCCGCCGGCCTCCACCCGCGTCTCATCGGCGCACCGCAGGATCAAAGAGCCCAAGCGGCGGAGCTCCTCCTTCAAAAGGCCCACGGCGTTTTCCAGCTGGTCGCTGCGCAGGGAGTTGGAACAGCAGAGCTCCGCGAAGCTGTCCGTTGTGTGGGCGGGGGTCCGCTTCTCCGGCTTCATCTCCCGGAGGGTCACCTGGATTCCCCGCTGGGCCAGCTGCCAGGCGCATTCGCTGCCGGCCAGGCCGGCGCCTATGACGGTTACGTTCATAAGGATTGCCTCCTTTGGGATGTCCCCGCGAGGGGAGGGGGTGACCGCCCCTCAGGCGGGGCGGGCGTCACTTCCGCTCCGGAGAGCGGCCCAGCAGATAGTCGGTGGTGACTTCAAAGTAATCCGCCAGCTTTAGAAGACCTGGAATATTGGGATAATTCGTTGCAGACTCGTAATATTGGTATGCCCTCAATCCAATCTTCAAATATTGTGCCATTTCTGTTTGTGTCTTTTTGCGTTCTTTCCGCAGCTCTTTTACACGCTGTGCAAAAATTTCCATGCGGCACCTCTTGACATGCAGATTTTCTTCGTATATACTTACGAAGAAAATCTGCGTTATGGGGGAATCATTATGACAGACTTTATGCAAATAATCTGCGATTACCTTTTGGAAAACCGCTGCAAGGAATTCCTCCCCCGGGAGTACTACTGGCACTACACCCGCCTTGCGGAAAAGCAGGAATCCGCCCTGCTGGAAACCCTCTCCGACAGCCAGTGGGAACTGCTGGACCAGTATCAGACCACTCGAAACACCATGCACAGCCATGAGCTGGAGGCCATGTTCCTGGCCGCCTGGCAGACATCCCGGGAGCTGGCTTAGGCCCTGTTTGAAAAATGTCAAAGGCCCAGGCAGGGGACCTTTTTCTGCCCCGGGGCATTCTGCCATGGATCAAACCAGGCCTACTCCCCGGCGGTTTTTTTCGCCGCCGCTTTCTTGGCTGCGGGCTTCTTGGCGGGCTCTTTTTTGGCGGCCGCCTTGGCGGCGGGTTTCTTGGCCGCCGGCTTTTTAGCGGCTGCCTTAGCCGTGGTCTTTTTCGCCGCGGGCTTCTTCTCCTGGGCCTCGGCGGCGGGCTCCGCCGCCTCTCCGCCCTGGCCGGAGGCGGCCTTTTTGGGATAGCCCCGCTTCTCCTCCGGCAGGAAGTTGGGGCACGCCTCGTTGATGCAGAAAGGACGCTTGTACCCCCGGCCCGCCTTCTTGAACATGGTGCGGCCGCACTCCGGACAGTCGTCCTTCACCGGTACGTCCCAGGTCATAAAGTCACACTTCTCCGCCTCGACCTTGCTGGTGGAGTGCTCGCAGCAGTAATAGGTATACTGCTTGCTGGTCTTTTTGCTGGTGCCGGTGCGCTTCATCAGCCGTCCGCCGCACTTGGGGCAGCGGCCCGGCATCTCCACCACCAGCGGCATGGTAAAGGCGCAGTCCGGATAGCCGGGGCAGGCCAGAAAGCGGCCGAACCGGCCGGACTTCACCACCAGGTTCCGCCCGCACTCCGGGCAGATCTCCTCGCTGACCTCGTCGGGCACTTTGATCCGCACGCCCTCCAGGTCCTTCTCCGCCTGCTGGAGACTTTTGTCAAAGTCCCCATAAAAGCCCCGCAGGATCTCCCGCCAGGGGGCCTTGCCCTCCTCCACGGCGTCCAGCCGCTCCTCCATGTGGGCGGTGAAGCGCAGGTCGGCAATATCGGTAAACCGGTCCTTCATCAGCTCCGTCACCACCCGGCCCAGATTGGTAATGCGGAGGTACTTGCCCTCCTTGATGACGTACTCCCGGTCCAGAATGGTGGACACGGTGGGGGCATAGGTGGAGGGACGGCCAATGCCCTGTTCCTCCATGGCCCGGATCAAGGTGGCGTCCGTGTAGTGGGCCGGAGGCTGGGTGAAGTGCTGGTCCCGGGAGAATCCCTGGAGATTCAGCGCCTCCCCCTCCCGCAGGGCGGGCAGAGGGGATTCTTTTTCCTCCTTCTCCTCGTCCTTGCCCTCCTCGTACACGGCGGTGTAGCCGGAGAACTTCAAGCTGGAGGAGCTGGCCCGGAAGCTGTGGCTGCCGGCCTCTACCTCCACGGACACGCTGTCGTAGACGGCGTTGGACATCTGGCAGGCCACAAAGCGGCTCCAGATCAGGCGGTACAGCCGGAACTGCTCGCTGGTGAGATCCTTCTTCACCTGCTCCGGCGTCCAGTTGACGTTGCTGGGACGGATGGCCTCGTGGGCGTCCTGGGCGCCCGCCTTGGCCTTGTAGTGGATGGGCTTGCCGGGGCAGTAGTCCTTCCCGTAGCGGCCCTGGATAAAGCCCCTGACGGAGGACAGCGCCTCCTCGGAAAGCCGCAGGGAGTCGGTACGCATATAGGTGATGAGGCCCACGGTGCCCTCGCCCTCAATGTCCACGCCCTCGTAGAGCTGCTGGGCGATGGCCATAGTGCGGCGGGGCGTCATGCTCAGCTTTCGGGATGCCTCCTGCTGCATGGTAGAGGTGGTGAAGGGCGGCGAGGGGCTGCGGTGCTTGTCGGTCCGCTTCACCGACTTCACCAGAAAGGGTGCGCTCTCCGTCTCCCGGACCACGGCCTCCACTTCCTCCGCCGATTTCAACTCCGCCTTTTTTCCGTTCTTCCCATGGTACCGGGCAGCAAAGGGGAGTTTTTTCGCATCCTCTCCCAAAAGTCTGGCGTCCAGGGTCCAGTACTCCTCCGGCTGGAAGGCCTCGATCTCCCGGTCCCGGTCGTCCACCATGCGGGTGGCCACGGACTGCACCCGGCCCGCCGAGAGACCCCGGCGGATCTTCTTCCACAGCAGGGGGCTCAGCTCGTAGCCCACAATGCGGTCCAGAATGCGGCGGGCCTGCTGGGCGTCCACCAGGTCCTGGTCAATCTCCCGGGGCTCCTGAATGCTCTCCTGCACCACCTTTTTGGTGATCTCGTTAAAGGTGACCCGCCGGGCCTTCTCATCCGGCAGGTCCAGCAGCTGCTTTAAGTGCCAGGAGATGGCCTCACCCTCCCGGTCCGGGTCGGTGGCCAGGTACACGGTGTCCGCCGCCTTGGCGGACTTTTTCAGGTCGCTGATGATGTCCTCCTTGCCCTTAATGGGCTTGTAGACCGGCTCGAAATCGTGCTCCAGGTCCACGCCCAGAACGCTCTTCGGCAGGTCCCGCAGGTGGCCCATGCAGGCCTTGACCTCAAAGTCTCTGCCCAGGTACTTGCCGATGGTCTTGGCCTTTGCGGGGGACTCCACAATGACCAGGCTGTGTTTTGCCATACTCATGAAACCTCCATGCGCCCCGTGTGGAGCGCGTGTTGATGGAATACTCTAATTCAAATTCTACTCCGTCAGCGTCACAGCGCGGGCGTAGCGCTTGCCGGCGTACTGGGTGATATGTCCGTCCAGCTCCAGCAGAGTCAGGGCCGACAGCACCCGCCGCGCGGGAATGCCGGTCTCCTCAATGAGGCCGTCCACCAGCCGGGGCTCTTCAGTGAGAGCCCGCAGCAGGGCAATCTGATCGTCGGTCAAACCGCTGCCGGAGACGCTCAGGGACGGGGGCACCGCCCTGGGGGGCTCCGCCCGCTCCCGCCGGGCCTGATAGCCCAAGGTCTCCGGTTCCTCCCCGGAGGCCTCCAGACGCAGCTTGTCCGGGAAGCGCCCGGCGTAATGGTCCAGCACGTCCCGGGGCTCCGTCACAATGATGCCGCCGTCCCGCAGGATGCGGTTGCACCCCGCACTGGCAGGCGCGTCGATGGGACCGGGAACGGCGAAGAGATCCCGGCCCTGTTCCAGCGCCGTATTGCCGGTAATCAGCGCGCCGCTGCGCAGCGGCGCCTCCACCACCACGGTGCCCACCGACAGGCCAGCCATGATGCGGTTTCGCACAGGGAAATTCCGGCCGGCCGGCTCTGTCCCCGGCGGATACTCCGACAGCAATGCCCCAGCCGCGGCCACGTCCTCGTAGAGATAGCGGTGCTCCGGCGGGTACACCACGTCCAGGCCGCAGCCCAGCACGCCGATGGGCACGCCTCCGCCCCGGAGAGCTCCCCGCGTCGCGGCGGCGTCCACACCCCGGGCCAGACCGCTGACTACCGCGGCTCCGCCCCGGGCCAGGCCATAGCCCAGCTTCTCACCGCAGGTCTCGCCGTAGGGCGTACATCTCCGGGTGCCCACCACCGTGATAACGGGCTCCTCGTCCACCGGCGGCAGATGTCCCCGCACATACAGCAGGAAAGGCGGATCGTAGATATTTCTCAGCCGGTTGGGATACTCCGCGTCCTGAAACGTCAGGATGCGCAGCCCCAGCCGGCGGCAGTCCTCGAGAATTTTCTCGGCGGCGGCCAGGCTTTTCTCCTCCAGCGCCTCCGCCTGCTCCCTGGCAACGCCCTCCGTCAATAGAATTTCCCCGGCGTCCGCGTAAAACGCGTTCTCCGGGGTCCCAAAATGGCGCAGAAACGCCAGCCGCGCCTGGTTTGTCAGCCCCGGCAGCTCCGCCAGCCAAAGCCAATATTTTAACATACTCCCGCCTCCCTCGCCTTTTTTCCTGAAAGACTGCAACCACAGTTGTTTTTATGCGGCAAAAACTCAGTGGAGTACGCCCCCGACGGGGAAAAGAACCAAAAAGAACGCTGCCGCGGCAGGGCGCAGGCGTCCGTCCGCCTCCCGGCGGCGGCATAAACCGGCAGCTCATCCGGGGAAAAGCAGAGTTCCATCCCGGAGAATCAGTCATTCCTTGCGCCCTCCCACAGCACCACGGCGGCGGCCGCCGCCGCGTTGAGGGACTCGCAGGTGTGGTCCATGGGGATTTTAACGGTCCGGTCACACAGCGCCAGGGCCTCCCGGGAGACGCCCCGACCCTCGCTGCCGATGATGACGGCGCAGCGGCGCAGGTCCGTCCTCCGCAGGTCCGCGGTGTCCTCCGCCAAAGCGGCGGCATACAGCGGCAGCCCCGCCGCCCTTACCATTGCGGCGGCGTGGTCCAGGGTATCCCGGTAAATGGCGCGCCGGAAGTGGACTCCCATGGCGGCCCGGACGGTCTTGGGGTTATACAGGTCGGCGCACCCCGGCAGCAAAAACACCCTCCAGCCAAAGGCATCGGCGGTGCGAAGCATCGTGCCCACGTTTCCCGGGTCCTGAACGCCCTCCAGCAGCAGGTACCGCTGGCGGCCCTTTTCGTCAGGCTCCAGGGCCTCCGGCGGGCCGCTCCGGGGAATGGCGCAGGAGAATACCACCCCCTGGGGGGTCTCCATGGGGCTGACGGCCTTCATCACGCCCTGGCTGACCGGGACCAGCCGACATCCCTCCGGCGCCTGGGAGACATCCGCCCCCTCGGTATAGAGCACAGTCCGGACACCGGCCCTCCACAGCCCCGCCTCTTCCAGAAGCTTGGGGCTGTCGCAGAGGAACTCCCCCATCTCCTCCCGGTAGGCCTTGGAGGAGGCCAGCTTTCGGAAATGGGTACACAGCGGGTTGGTCCTGCTGGTAATCATCTCCATGGCTAAGCCTCCTCCCGTAAGCTGAAAGGTTTCAATCAATCCAATGGACAGATCAGTCCAGGGGCTTCATGGTGGGGAACAGCAGCACATCCCGAATGGAGTCGGCGTTGGTCAGCAGCATGACGCTGCGGTCAATGCCAATGCCCATGCCGCCCGTGGGGGGCAGACCGTATTCCAGGGCGGTGATATAGTCCTCGTCCATCATGCCCGCCTCGTCGTTGCCCATGTCCCGCAGGGCCAGCTCGTGCTCGAAACGGCCCCTCTGGTCGATGGGATCATTGAGCTCGGAGAAGGCGTTGGCAAACTCCGCGTGGTTGATGAACAGCTCAAACCGCTCGGTGAGCCGGGGGTCCACAGGGGAGCGCTTGGTCAGGGGGGAGACCTCCACCGGGTACATGGTAATGAAGGTGGGCTGAATCAGCTTCTCCTCCACCCGCTGGTCAAAGGCCTCGTACAGCGCGGTGCCCCAGGTGCGCTCACAGCCCTCCAGATCAATGCCCACGGCCTCCACGGCCCTGCAGGCCTCCTCGTTGTCGGAAATGGCGCCGAAGTCCACGCCCACGTACTCCTTTACGGCGTCGATCATACTAAGCCGCTTCCAGCCGGGGGTCAGGTCAATGTCCACTCCCAGCCACTGAACCTGGTAACTGCCCAGAATGTCCTTGGCGGCGGAGGAGAGGATGCCCTCGGCAATGTCCATCATGTCGTGGAAGTCGGCGTAGGCCTCGTAGAGTTCGATGGTGGTAAACTCCGGGTTGTGCTTGGGGTCCATGCCCTCGTTGCGGAAGATGCGGCCGATCTCGTACACCCGCTCAAAGCCGCCTACCGTCAGGCGCTTGAGGTGCAGCTCCGTGGCGATGCGCAGGTACATATCCAGACCCAGGGTGTTGTGGTGGGTGACAAAGGGCCGGGCTGTGGCGCCGCCCTGGATGGTATTCAGGATAGGGGTCTCCACCTCCAGATAATCCCGCTCGTCCAGGTACTTGCGCACGTGCTTGATGAAGGCGGTGCGGATCTGGAAGGTGCGGCGCACGTCCTCGTTCATGATGAGATCCACATACCGCTGGCGGTAGCGGGTCTCCTTGTCCGTGAGGCCGTGGAACTTCTCCGGCAGGGGCAGCAGGGACTTGCTCAGCAGCGTCACCTCATGGGCCTTCACGGAGATCTCGCCCCGCTTGGTCTTGAACACCTCGCCCTGGACGCCCACGATGTCGCCGATGTCGGTCTTCTTGAACTTGGCGAAGGCCTCCTCCCCCAGCTCATCCACGCGGACATACAGCTGGATGCGGCCCTTCACGTCCTGGAGGTCGCAGAACACGGCCTTACCCATCCCCCGCTTGCTCATAATGCGGCCCGCCACGGAGGCGGTCTGGCCCTCCAGGGCGTCAAAGCCCTCCTTAATATCGGCGGAGCGGTGGGTCACCACATACTTGGTAATCTGAAAGGGGTCCTGCCCGGCGGCCTGGAGCGCCGCCAGCTTCTCCCGGCGGACTCTTCTCTGCTCGCTCAGGTCCTGCTCCGGCTGCTGGGATGTCTTCTGTTCACTCATGGTTTCCTTCTCCTTTACCGCTCGATTTTCAGCACCGTATAGCTGATGACGCCCTGGGGGGCCTCCACGGACACGGTGTCGCCCTCCCTGGCCCCGATGAGGCCCTTGCCGAAGGGGGACTCCTCCGAGATCACGCCGTGCATCGGGTCCGACTCCTGGGAGCCCACAATGGTATAGGCGGCATCGCCGGCGGGGCCCTTCACCGTCACCTTGCAGCCAATGGCCACCACATCCGTGTTGCTGCTCTCGTCCACGATGACCACGTGCTGGAGAATCTCCTCCAGCTCGGCGATACGGGAGTACAGCTTGCCCTGCTCGTTCTTGGCCTCGTCGTATTCGCTGTTCTCACTGAGGTCGCCGAACCCCCGGGCCACTTTAATCTGCTCCGCCACCTCGTCGGACCGGGTGGTCTTGAGGTAGTTCAGCTCCTCCTGGAGCTCGTCGGCCCGGGATTGGCTCATCTTGTACTCTTTTTCCATGTCTGCCGCTTCCTTTCTGGTATCTTTTGACCGGAAAACGCTGCCGCTTTCCAGGATATACACATTCTACAATCTATTTACAGGGCTTTATTATAGTGGCTGGTTTCCAGATTGTCAAGCGTTAAGAACCTCTATTCCCCGCCGGGGGACGCCGGATTGGCAAGGGATTCCGCTGCCGGGCATAGAATTCCCCGCCAATCCGGGCCCTCTCTCCCCCCCTGACCCGCTTCTCAGAGCTGCGGCCGGCGGATTTTAGAGAAAGCGGGCACGGTGCGGCATTGAGCACAGGTTCTAAGCTGAAACGCCCGCCTGCCCCAGGCGGAGAACCCCCGCCTCCACCAAAGCCGCCAGCAGCTGGCCCCGGCCCGCTCCCTCCGGCAGCCGCTCCTCCAGCGCCGGAGGCAGGGACACCCCGCCCATGGGCGCCGCCTCATCGTACAGCGGCAGCGTCACTCCGTCCCTGCGCCGCAGGTCCGCCCTGGGGTCAAAGAGCACCAGGGCGTCCGCCCCCTCCAGCTGCTCCCGGTCCGGCCCCAGCAGCAGCGACACACCGTACTCCCTGCGAAGCCTCCGGCACAGCTCCTCCCCGCCGTAGGGGACGTCCAGCAGCACATACCGGTGCCGCAGCGACAGCTCCGTCACCGTCCGCACCAGTTCTCCGGTCATCTGGGCCGCGGACACCGCGATCCTCGCCCCGCCGGGGGACACCCCCCGCTCCGCCAGAGCCTGACGGACCCAGTCGGCGGCCAACCGGCGGCGCAGGGCCAGCGTGGACACGGGCCGGACGCCGTGCTTCGCCAACTGGGCCCCCCAGAGAAAGCTCTCCGGCAGCACCGCCCGGGTGACCCCCGCCCTCCGCAGCCGCCTGGCCGCCGACGACACCCGCCAGCTCAAGGCCGCCTCCGGGGTCCGCGTCCCCCGGACGATCTCCGCGCAGAGAAAGCGCGCGTGCAGGATGTTCCGCTCCACCAGCATCACCGGCCTCTGCCGGATGCCTCCCTGAGGTTCTTTCCACAACAACATTCCAATCATAAGGCAATTCCTCCCGCTCCATGGTATGGAGCGGGAGGAATTTTTATGTCAGCTCTTGGACAGGGTATACCCGGTGAGATAGCCCATCCTCGGGCCCGCGCCGTGGCTCAGGGGATTCACCCGCTTTCCGTTCTCCACCACCTCGAAGTGGAGGTGCGGCCCCGTGGAGTTTCCGGTGGAGCCGGTGATGCCGATGATGTCCCCCTGCCGCACCTGCTGGCCCACGCTGACCTTCCGGGTACTCATGTGGCCGTACAGCGTGGTGTTGCCGCTGCCGTGGGAGATCACCACGTACTCGCCATAGGAGGAGCTCCTCTGGGAGACAATCACCGTGCCGGACTTCGCGGCGTAGATCGGGCTGGTGTAGCCCACCCGGCCGATGTCCGTGCCCTGGTGGTTGGTGGAGCCGATACCGCCGGGAGACTCCCGGCCCCCCATGGTGGAGGTGATGTACCGGCTGCTCACGGGCCAGATATACCCGCCGGGATTGGACAGGTGGGACTGGCCCTCCGCGGCCCGCTGGGCCTCCAGCTCCCGGTTCAGCCGCTCGATCTCCTGCTGGATCTTCTTCTGCTCGGCCTCCATCTCCTCCAGGGTGGCCTCGGTCTCATCCTCCGCCGCGGCAATCTGCTGGATGATCTTGTTGGCCTCCGTCCGCTGGGCATCCAGCTCCTTTTTCTTGGCCGCCAGATCGTCCCTGGCCGCCTGGGCCTCCGTTCGGCTCCCCTCCAGAGAGAGCTTGGCCTCCTCGATGCGGACCTGGAGGGCCTTCAAATCGTCAATCACCCGCTGGTCCGCCTCCATGATCTCGTTGATAAAGTCCATGCGGGAGAGGAGGTCCGTGAAGCTGTCCGCCTTGAAGAGCACGGACCAGTAGGAGATGGTTCCCTGCTCCTCCATGGCCCGCACCCTGCGGCAGAAGAGGGCGTACTGCTCCGCCTCCTCCGCCTCCGCCTGGGCCAGTTCCTCCTCCTTCTGGGTAATCAGCTGGTCGTACTGGGCGATCTGCTGCTCCACATTGGCAATCTGGGAGGTGGTGTTGGCAATCTGCTGGTCCAGGATATTCTTCCGCTGAATGGCGGTGCTCTTGTCGTTGGCCAGGGTTTTCAGCTGGGCCTCCAGCTCCTTGCGCTGGTCCTTCAGGTCCGCGGCGTCGCCCTTCAGGGCGTCGATGTCCTCCTGGGTCACCCGGGCGGTGGCCGGAGCCAGATCCGCCGCCAGGCACAAAACCGCCAGGCACAGACACGCCAACCCCCGGCAAAGCCGCCTGATGCTCGCTCGTCTCAACGCCGTCACCTCACACCTGCAAAAATTTCCGGATGGCGGAGAGGCTGCCTCCCACGCCGATCAAAATACCCGCTCCCGCGAAGATCATCGCCACTGAGGGCCACAGCTGCTGGAAGGGGACGATTTTTATGAGCTGGAGCGTGTCGCTGGTGTCCACGCCCCTGGACACCGCCTCGTACAGCCCCCACTGGAGAAAAAACGAGAGGGCGGCGCTCAGAAAGCCCAGCAGCAGCCCCTCGTACACAAAGGGCCAGCGGATAAAGCCGTTGGTGGCCCCCACCATGCGCATAATGGCGATCTCCTCCCGCCGGTCGAAGGTGGTGAGCTTGATGGTGTTGGAGATGATGAACACCGACACGATAAAGAGGATGGCGATGAGGGCGATGCACACCACCGAGGCGATGTTCCGGATGGCGATAAAGCCGGAGGCAATCTCCTCATAGGCGCTGACGTCGGCGATACCGGGCACCTGCCGCAGCTGGGCCACCGTCTGGCTCTGCCGCTCCAGGCTCTCGATCTTGACCACGTAGCGGTCCCTCAGGATCTCCGGGTCCAGGTTTTGAAACAGTGGGTCGTCGGCGTACTTGTCCGCGAAGTTGTCCATAGCCTGGGCCTTGCTGACATACGTGGTGGAGACGACATTGGGCAGCGCCTCCAGCTCCCGCTGAACCCCCAGGGCCTCATTCCTGCTGTACGACTCGTCCACAAAGGCCAGAATCTCGTTCTCCTGCTCCAGTCCCGCCAGAAGCTCATTGGCGTTTACCGCCACCAAGGTGAAGGTGCCCATAATCAGCAGGCACGCCACGGTAATGCCGATGGAGGCGAAGGACATGAAGCCGTGACTGAACATGTTGGACACGCCCTCATGCAGAAAATATCCCAAGTTGTGCTTACCCATGTATGTGTCCTCCCACGTAGCCGCCCACGCCGTCGTTGATCACGTGGCCGCTGTCGATGGTAATCACCCGCTTGCCAAAGCGGTCCACCAGGTCTTTCTCATGGGTCACCACCACCACGGTGGTGCCCAGCTGGTTGATCTTCACCAGCAAATCCATCAGCTCCAAAGACCGCTCCGGGTCCAGATTGCCGGTGGGCTCGTCGGCGATGATGGTCTCGGGGTTGTTCACCAGCGCCCGGGCGATGGCCACCCGCTGCTGCTCGCCGCCGGAGAGCTCCGTGGGAAAGCTGTCCGCCTTCCGCTCCAGGTCCACCAAATCCAGCACATAGTCAATGCGGCTCCGAATGTCCCGGGGTCTGGCCCCCACGGCCCGCATGACAAACTCCAGATTCTCATACACCGTCTTTTTCTCAATGAGGCGGAAGTCCTGGAAGATGACTCCCAGCGTTCTGCGCATCAGGGGAATCTGCCGGCCGGAAATCTTGGTAATGGAAAAACCGTTAATCATAATGCGGCCCGCCGTGGGGACCACCTCTCCGGTGAGCAGCTTGATGATGGTGGACTTGCCGGAGCCGGAAGGGCCCACCAGAAAGACAAACTCCCCGTCCTCAATGGTCAGGGTAATCCCGCGGATGGCCCTGGTCCCATTATCGTATTCCATCTCTACATTTTTCAGGCGGATCATACAGGCACCTCGCTCCGTAGTTCTGTTGAAAAACCACCGAGTAAATCCCCGCGCGCAGCTCTATGCCAAAAATTTCTGGCGCAGCTCCGTACGCGTTGATCTCATCAGCGCTTCCTAACTCGCCGGTCCCCATGGGGCCGGTCGACATAATTCCCAATTTAACCACATTATATATGGTTTTTCGCCGCAATGCAACCGGAGTTTGCGATTCCGGGCGGGGAAATTCTGCCAGTCTCCAGCGAATGTATACTATCGCGATAGTATGCCTGTTTAGCCTACCACATCATACCACAGCTGTCAAGACCGCGCTGTCGAAAAACGGCGGCGGGCTGTGCCCGCCGCCTCAGCTTGTCGAAAATACTTTTTCGACAAGCTGAGCGGGATTTTCAGAACT